>DASWLF010000564.1:0-2256 GCA_036396255.1 Desulfobaccales bacterium | reverse complement strand
GGGCGCGGTGGACCTGGCGGTGGGCAACCTCTTCGGCAGCAACCTGGTGAACCTGGCCCTGCTGGGGCTGATGGAATTGCTCTATCTGCAGGGGCCCATGCTGGAGATGGTCTCCCGGCAACACGCCGGCACCGGGGTCATGGCCATGGTCATGACCGGAATTGCCATGGCGGAAATGGTGTACCGGCCCCAAAAGAAGGCGCTGCGCTTGATGAGCATCGGCGCTTTTGCCCTGGCCTTCCTGTACGCGGCCCACATCTTTCTGCAGATGCTGGCGGAGAAATAATTGGCGGGGGCAGAGGGCTGTCCCCCAGAATATGTACCTGTTTGAGGGCAATCTGGTATGAAATCACGCAGGGCGAGCAATTTACTCGCAGAAATCCGGGGTTAGGCTAAATGACCATTGCAAGCCCGGCGCTCTTTACTTAATATGCGTTAGCGAAGCATGCAATATGCTGAATCTTTCAGTCGGCCCCATGAGGCGATGAGCGAGTCAGTGATGGACCAGGACGTGGCCGAACCGGAAATGAAAGACCAGGGCGAAGCCGGGGAAGACCAGCCCGAGAAGCCGCACCCGGAATACGAAATCGACATCTTCAGGGACTGGTGCAAGTCCTGCGGCATCTGCGCCGCGTTCTGCCCCCGAGGCTGCCTCAGTCTGGATGCGGAAGGCAACCCGGTCATCGCCAAACCAGAACGCTGCACCGGCTGCCGCTGGTGCGAACTGCACTGCCCGGATTTCGCCATCTGCGTCCGGGAACTGGAAGCCAAGGAGCCCAAACCCGAAGAAGCGGACTGAGAATGAACAGATTTGGTTCAAGGTTCAAAGTTGGTGTGAAAATAACCTTGAACTTTGAACTTCGAACTTTGAACTAAAAGCGATGGAAACCATGACCAACGGACAACCTCACTTACTGCAAGGCAACGAAGCCGTGGTGGAAGGCGCTCTGGCCGCCGGCTGCCGGTTCTTCGCCGGCTACCCCATCACCCCGGCCACGGAGATCAGCGAGGCCATGTCCTGGCGCTTGCCCGCGGTGGACGGCACCTTCATCCAGATGGAGGACGAAATCGCCTCCCTGGGCGCGGTCATCGGCGCCTCCCTGGCCGGGGTCAAGGCCATGACCGCCACCAGCGGCCCGGGGTTCTCCCTGATGCAGGAGAACCTGGGGTTTGCCTGCGTGGCCGAGGTGCCCGCGGTAATCGTCAACGTCATGCGGGGCGGCCCCTCCACCGGGCTGCCCACCCGCGTCAGCCAGGGGGACGTGCAGCAGGCCCGCTGGGGCACCCACGGCGACCACCCCATCATCGTCCTGGCCGCGGCCACCACCCGGGACTGCTTCGACCTGACGGTGAAGGCCTTCAACCTATCGGAGAAATACCGCACCCCGGTGATCCTGCTGCTGGACGAAGGGGTGGCCCACACCCGGGAGAAGATTGTCCTGCCGCGTCCCGAAGAAGTCAAGGTGGTGGACCGGGTGCGCCCCGATATGCCGCCGGAATGGTACGTGCCTTATGCCGACACCGCCAGCGGGGTGCCGCCCATGGGCATCTTCGGGGACGGCTACCGCTACCACGTCACCGGGCTCATCCACGACGTGCGCGGCTATCCCACCGAGCGCCCTGACGAGATCGTGCCCTTCCTGAGCCGGCTGTTCCGCAAGATCACCCAGCACTTTGCCGACATCCAGATGGTGGCCGAGGAATTCACCGCGGACGCGGAAGTGCTGGTGGTGGCCTACGGCTCGGTGGCCCGCGCCGCCCGGCGGGCGGTTTTGGAGGCCCGGGAGCAGGGCCTCAAGGCCGGGCTGCTGAAGCTCGTCACCCTGTGGCCCTTCCCCCGGCGCCTCATCGAGCCTCATTTGCGGCAGGTGCGGGCCGTGCTGGTGCCGGAGTTGAATATGGGCCAGATGGCCCGGGAAGTGAAACGGGTGAACCAGGGCCTGACTCGGGTAGAGACGTTGAATCGGGTTGATGGGAATTTGATTACGCCGGGGGAGATATTGGAGCGGTTGGTCAAAATGTAGGGTGCGTCTTACGCACCAACAACAAATCCATTGAGCACATACATTGATAAACAAGATATTGAGATAATCTTCCGGAAAAAATTAGCTAAAAGCATTTCCTTGTTCCAAAGCAGGAGCTTGGGAACGAGGGTGAATAAAATAAAAGATAGTGGCACAGGCTTTCAGCCTGTGCAGCACCGGCTGGAAAGCCGGTGCCACCGAAAATAGGTGGGCAGTGCCCACCCTACATTTA
>DASWLF010000563.1:0-2926 GCA_036396255.1 Desulfobaccales bacterium | reverse complement strand
ACCGCCGCGGCCCTGAACCTGATTAACCCTGATTTTATCCGCCTGCGCACCCTGGCCATACCCACGCACCTTCCCCTTTACGACGACTATCAATCCGGGCGTTTTCTCAAGCCCACCGACGTCATGATGGCCCGGGAGATCTTGGAATGGCTCGAATCCCTGCATGGCATCACCAGCTTTGTCGCCAGCGACCACATCCTGAACCTGCTGCCCGAAGTGGAGGGGGCCATGCCCCGGTACCAGGAACGCATGATCAAGGTGGTGGAGGACTTTCTGGACCTGGACCCCGAAACCCAGTGCCTTTTCCAGGTGGGACGGCGCACCGGCGTCATGTCCCGCCTGAGCGACCTGGAGAGCCCGGCCCGGGCCGCCCGGGCCGCGGCCATCTGCCGGGACCACGGCGTCACCCCCCAAAATGTGGACCGGCTCACCGATGAGTTGATGCGGCGGTTTATTTAATGAACCTCCCCTGGGCAAAACCCATCCTTGCCGCCAGGTTTCCCGATCTGGGGAAAATTATGGCCTTCTTGTGAAAATTATGGTAAATACTCCGCTTAGTCTGAGAGGATTAAGATGGCCGAAGTACGCACCCGTTTTTCCCCCAGCCCCACCGGCTCCCTGCATCTGGGGGGGGCGCACACCGCCCTGTTCAACTGGCTCATCGCCCGGCGCTTCCAGGGGACTTTCATCCTGCGGGTCGAAGACACGGACCAGGAGCGCTCCAAGGAAGAATTCGTCCAGGAGATCCTGGACGCCTTGAGCTGGCTGGGTCTCCATTGGGACGAAGGCCCCTACCGCCAGTCGCAAAGGCTGCCCATTTATCAGGATTATATCAACCGCCTGCTGGCGGTGGGCGCGGCCTATTATTGCAACTGCCCGCCCCAGGACCTGGAAGCCCGGCGCCAGGCCGCCCTGGCCCGGGGAGACAAGCCCAGGTATGGAGGCCGCTGCCGGGAGCTGGGCCTCCCCAAGGGCCCGGACACCGCGGTGCGCTTCAAAACCCCCTTCACCGGGGTCACCCGCTGGGACGACCGCATCAAGGGCCCCATCGCTTTCGACCACCAGGAATTGGACGACCTGGTGCTGCAGCGGGCCGACGGCATCCCCACCTATAACTTCGCGGTGGTGGTGGATGACATCACCATGGGGGTCACCCAGGTCATCCGGGGTGAGGACCACATCCCCAACACCCCCCGGCAGCTCCTCATTTACCAGGCCCTGAGGGTGGTTCCGCCCCTCTTCGCCCACATGCCCCTGATGCTGGGCAAAGACCGGGCCAAACTTTCCAAGCGCCACGGGGCCCTCTCCATCCTGACATACCGGGAGCAAGGCTTCCTGCCCCAGGCCCTGGTTAACTACCTGGCCCGCCTGGGCTGGTCCCACGGGGACCAGGAGATTTTTACCCGCCAGGAGCTGATTGAGTATTTCTCCCTGGACCACGTGACCACGTCCCCGGGGGTCTACGATGAGGAAAAGCTCCTGTGGCTCAACAGCCACTACCTCAAAGAGATGCCGGCGGCGGCCCTGGCCCAGGCCTTGACGCCTTTTCTGGCCAGAGCCCTGGGAGTGACCCAGCCCGACCAGGACTACCTGGCCCGGGTGGCGGCCACCCTGAGCGCCCGGGCCAAGACCCTGGGGGAGATGGCGGAGATGGCCCGCTTTTATTTCCATGATCCCCGGCCCTACGAGGAGAAATCCGCCGCCAAGTTTCTCACCCCCGAGAACGCCCCCCTGCTCCAGGAGGCGGGACGGCGCCTGGAGGTTTTGGCGGAGTTCTCGGAAGACGCCCTGACCCGGATGTTCAGCGACCTGGCCACCGACACCGGGCGCAAGATGGCCAACGTGGCCCAACCGGTGCGGGTGGCCCTCACCGGCAAGACGGCCAGCCCGGGGCTCTACGAAATCATCAGCATCCTGGGCAAAAAAGAGGCGTTGGCCCGAATAACCAACGCCATCCATTACACGGAACGGCTAAATTGAGCGGCAGGCGGGCAGCGACCGCCGTCATCCATAAAGATTCAGCAAGCCCCGGACTAAAAGGCAGCAGGTTGTTAGATCAGGAGGAGGCATAAAAGTGGCTAAAACTAACCAGAGTTTCCGGAAAAAACAGGCATACCTGATGGTCCTGGTGTTCGTTTGCCTGGGGGTGGCCGTATGGGGCGGCAGCGCCGTGCTGAGCGTGGGCGCCATTCTGGCTGCCTGCGGCATCTGCTTCTGGGCCGCCACCATGCAGCCCGAACCGCCGGAGGAGCACCATCATTGAGAACGTATTGGGGGAGGGGGCTAATGGCGATTTAGCCGTCAGCTTTCAGCGGTCAGCTATCAGCTAATGATTTTTTTAGGCTGACTGCTGAAAGCTGATAGCTGATAGCTCTTTGCCTTTGGCCCTCCCCCCACCAACCCTAGCCAAACAGGAGGTGAGCCATGCGGATTGCCTTGGTAGGTCAGGCGGCTTTTGGCGCCGACGTGTTGCAAGGGTTGCTCAAGCAAGGGCAGGAGGTGGCGGGGGTTTTCTGCCCGCCGGATCGCGGCGGCAAGGCTGATCCCCTGAAGGAGGCGGCGGTAAACGCAGGCATCCAGGTCTTTCAGCCGGCCCGCATGAAGGACCAGGGAGCTTATGAGCAGATGGTCTCCTTAAACGCCGACTTGGGGGTGCTGGCCTTTGTCACCGACATCGTGCCTCCCCGAGTCTTCAACGCCCCCCGGCTGGGCTCCATCTGCTACCATCCCTCCATCCTCCCCCGATACCGGGGCGCTTCCGCCATCAACTGGGCGGTTATCAACGGCGAGACCGAAACCGGGCTCACCATATTCTGGGTGGACCAGGGCATCGACACCGGCGACATCCTGCTGCAGAAGAAGGTGGAGGTCGGCCCCAATGAGACCACCGGGGAGGTCTATTTCAACAAGCTCTACCCCCTGGGGG
>DASWLF010000562.1:0-16119 GCA_036396255.1 Desulfobaccales bacterium | reverse complement strand
CACCCGGAAATCATGAAAATGACCGGATAGGGGCGGGTTTTAAACCCGCCCCTACAGCACCGGCGAGACGCCGATGCCACTAAGGATTTTTTCTGAAGACTTTTCAAGGCAGAGGAGAGCCGAGATGACCGGCCAGCACCGTGGTCAGACTCAAAATCAAGAGATGATGGACGAACTCCTGGGCAGCGAGACCGCCTTCCGGACGGAGCGGCGGTCCGATCAGCCCCGCTTGTGCCCAACCCTGGCGGCGGGAACCGGCATCACCCGGCCGCTGCCGGGTTTCGACCTGGAAGTGCTGCGGGTGGCCCAGGAACAGTTGCCTTTGGTGAGCCGGAACCAACTGGTGGAGATCGTCCCCGAAGCGGCGCGGCGCCGGGAGCCGCCACGCCAAATTGGCATCGTCCTGTCCGGCGGCCCGGCTCCCGGCGGCCACAACGTCATCGCCGGGGTCTTCGAAGCTGTCAAAAGGGCCAATCCGGAGAGCCGGCTCCTGGGCTTCCTGGCCGGCCCCAAGGGCATTATCGCCAACCAACACCGGGAAATCACCCGGGAGATGGTGGACCTGCACCGCAATTCCGGCGGCTTTCATATGCTGGGCACCGGCCGGGACAAGATCGACAACCCCGACAAGATGAGCCGTTGCCGGCAGACTTGCGCCGAACTTAAGCTGTCGGGGCTGGTGGTGGTGGGGGGCGACGACTCCAACACCAACGCCGCCTTTCTGGCGGAAAACCTGCGGGAGATCGGCACCCAGGTCATCGGCATCCCCAAGACCATCGACGGCGACCTGCAGGTACCGGGCCTCTTGCAAATCCCCTTCGGCCACCACTCGGCCTGCATGGCCTTCGCCACCGAGATCGGCAACCTTAATTCCGACTGCAAATCCGACTTAAAATACTGGCATTTCAACCGCCTGATGGGCCGCAGCGCCTCCCACATCGCCCTGGAAGTGGCCTTCCAGACCCATCCCAATGTCATCCTCATCGGCGAGGAGATCGAAGAGCGGGAGCTCACCATCCACCAGGTGGTGCGCCTCATCGCCGACGTGGTGGTGGAGCGGGCCCGGCAGGGGAAAAATTACGGCACCATCCTGATTCCCGAAGGTATCCTGGAGTTCATCCACGAAGTCAACGTCCTGATCATCAAGATCAGCTACATCAGCGCCGCTTACAACCGGGAGGCCCCGGAAGAGGAATCCTTCCACCGGCTCTCCTTTGAGGACCAGGTGGCGCTCATCGACAACAGCGATATCTGGCAGGACTACGACAGCCGCGTCTTCCTGGGCTTCCCGTCGCTCCTCCAGCGGGGCCTGCTGCTGCCCCGGGACAGCCACGGCAACTTTCAATACGCCCTGGTCAACACCGAGCGCATCCTGCTGGAAATGGTGGCCACCTATCTCCGGAAGCAGCGGGCCAAGGGGATTTATAAGGGAACCTTCCGCACCCAGAACCACTACTACGGTTATGACGGCCGGGGCACCTTTCCCACCAAGTTCGACTGCGACTACGCCTACAACCTGGGGTTTGCGGCGTACAGCCTGTTGGCCAACGGGGCCACGGGCTACATGGCGGCCATCAAGGACCTGCACCGGCCGACGGCGGACTGGCAGCCCATCGGCATCCCCCTGGCGCCCCTGATGCACCTGGAAGAGCGCACCGGCAGGCTGGAGCTGGTGATCGCCAAGCAGAAGGTGAACCTGGATTCCCCGGCCTTCAAGATTCTGGAACGGGAAAGGACCAGGTGGGCCATGGAAGACCACTACCGCTTCCCGGGACCCATTCAATTCACCGGCCCCTGTGCGGACCTGAAGCCCATCAGCTTGCTGCTGAACAGTCTGGGGTAGGGGGGCCCTGCGGGGGCGCCCGGCAGGTCTGGCCGCTGTCCCATGAACTACCTGAAATTGTTATAAATATTTATTGCCGGGGGTGTTGGGAGGAAAGAAATCCGCGGCAGTTAATATAATTTTGTCTTAACCCGGCTCAGGGGAAAGACAATTTTGTCGGGGTCCGGGGGAGAGGATTCCCCCCACCCCCCAAGGGAAAAGGGCGAAATTTCAGATGCCGCCCCCACGGTTGCTTATGGTTCCCGGGTCATCAGGTTGGCCACTTCCACTTCGTGCTCGCCGATGGTGCGGAAGCGGTCCAGAATGGCCAGAAAGATGGGGGCCGCCTGGGGCTGGCATACCCCCTCGATGAGGCGTTCCTCATGCTCGGTGGCGAAGTCGGCGCAGGCCTGGACCAGTTTCCGGGCTTCTTCCGCCACGTACTTCTTCAGGAGGCTGTTGTCTGTCTTGACAATGTCCAGGACGGAGCGCAGCATGCCGGCGTGCTGGTCAAAGAGATAGTTGGTCTGGGTGACCGCCTTGTGGGAGAACAGCACTCCATCCTTGATCTTTTTGTCGATGGGCTGGACCAGGCCCCCGATGTTTTGGCCGACGATTTCCAGACGGCTGGAAATACTGAGGAGGCGGATAAGGTGAGAGTGCTCCCCTTCGGGTTTCAGGGCTGTAAGAGACTTCAGGTGCGTGGAGATTGCCGCGAAGTCCTGGGCCAGGCCGCCAGCCAGACTCTGGAGTTCTTGCAGGCTGGTGCGGCTATGGCGGTTAAAGGCATCCCGGGCCGCCCCCATCATGGTCAGCAGCTTATCGATCCTGGGCTCCAACACCGCTGCCGGTTCTTCGGCAAACCGTTTTTCCGCCATGACGAGCCTCCTTGCCTTAACTGATTTGTCCCTTCTTCGCCATAAAAATAGTCATTCTAAAAGAAAAAGCCACCCCCGCCCTGCTGCTCCATGGCGAAAATCTAAGGCGCCGGCAACCCCAGGTGGCCCTGACACCAAGTTGCCGTCAAACAAGTAGGGGCGGGGTTTCCCCGCCCGCCATTCTTCGGTCATCGCTCCACGGGCGGGGAGACCCCGCCCCTACAACCCCGGTGACCAATATTACATGTTTGACGGCAACTCGGTATGGCGGGTTCATCCTTTATTTGCCAAGGCGGGGCGAGGCAATCCTGAAGGCCGGGAATATTGGCCCCGCCGGCTCACCCTCAGAAAAACGCAGAGGGCGTGATAAATTACGCCCCCTGCAGTTGGCCGCACCGCCCGGAACTAACCGGAGATGCTCTTGAAGCGCCGGGTGCGGGCCGCTTCGTCCTTGGAGGGCGGAGCCCCGGAGGCTTCGGCCTTCACTTTAGCCAGACGCTCGCTGGTGGGTGGATGGGTCTTGAAAATCCCCCCGGAGGCGCCCTTTTCCTTGGCCATCATCTTGTCCAGAACCTGGGGCAGGGCCCCGGGGTCGTAGCCGGCCTTGGTCAGAGTGGCCACCGCCTCTTGGTCCGCGGTCTCTTCGGCGGTGCGGCTGTAGCCATTGACCACGATGGTCTTGAAGACGTCGTCGATGGACCCTTCAAACAGGGTGACCAGGTTTCCCGCCACCCCGCCGTACTGCCTGGCCGCCTCGGCGCCCATGGCGGTCCACACTTGGGTCCAGCGGGCCTTGCTGATGGAGTTGACCCCGTCCTTGTGGGCCACGTGGGCCACTTCATGGGCCAGGACCGCGGCCAGTTGATCTTCGGTGGCGCAGGTCCGGACCAGGCCCCTGGTGATGAAGATGGTGCCGCCGGGGCAGGCGAAGGCGTTAATTTCCGGGGTGTCCAGCACCGCAAAGTGGTAGCCCCGGAAGGTCTGGGGACGGGTGGACTTCCGGGCCACGGTCTGGCCCACCTCGTTCACATAGGCGGTGAGCTTGGGGTTCTGGTCCAGGGGATATTTGCCGAGGATGCGGGCCGCCACCGCCCGGCCCACGTAGTATTCCTCGGAGTCGTTGATGGGCCGGGACGCCTGGGTGGCCTTGGTGATCCCGGTGGCGGCAATGGGCACCGCCGAAAGCACGGAGGCCCCGGCGCAGCCGTTCACCAGGAACAGAGCCGCCGCCAACAGAGCCAACCAATGGATACGGCTTCTCATGGGTTCAGCCCTCCTTCCCTGATAAAGGCGTCCAGCTTGGCCGGGTTTACCTTAAAGGTCTCCACCCGGTCCACCTGGGCGAAGTTGAGCTCCGGGTGCTTCTGGCGGTAGCCCGACTCCACTTCGGGGGTGAAGCCCTTGCCGGCCAGGGCCACTTCGTCGCTGGTGGTCTCCTTCACCGGGGCCCCGAACAGGAGCCCGGGCAGAGAAAACTTGGAACCGGCCGGGGGGGTGGGAAAGGCCTGACGGTTCAGCCAGCCTTCCATGCCCTGATAATTCACTTTGTACCAGTCCCCGGCCTGGCGGATCACCTGCACCCGGGAACCCGCCGGCACTGCTCCCATGGGGGTGCCGGCGAAATCCGGGTCAGGGTACAGGTATTGATTAGGCTGGGTCACCTCCAGAGTTTCGCCCCAGCCGGTCCCCGGCCCCAGCACCAACAGCGCCAGCCCCAGGGCCACGAGCACCCCGGCGGCTTTTTTGCAAGTAATCGGTATTCTCACGCAACCTCCTTTTCGAAATTCGTTGGGTTGATTAAAATCATTGCCGACGCGTTTTTGGGGTCCGATACCCCAGTGGCACAGGCGCATGACCGTGTAGAACCGCCGCCCCCGGCGGTTCCTGCGCCGGCGAGGGCGCCGGCGCTACTCAGGCCTCCGTTCTGGCGGTGGGTTAAGCATGAATCGAAGCTCTAGGAACATGACTTTAGGCCCAAAAAGATAACAAATTACCGTGGGTTTGGCAAATCCCCCCCGGCCTGGCCAGCCTCTGCCGTCATTTGGCGTCGGGGCGGAAGACCGTGTCCCAGTGCGGCGGCGGCGCGGCCGCCAGGCCCTGGCAGCGGTTGAGAAAGGACCGGGAGGGGCCGTCCTCCGGGGCGGCCTCTAAAATCGCGGTGAACCGGGCCGCGGCCTGGCCGAAATCGCCCCGGCGGTACAAGTCCAGGCCCTGGGCGAACTCCCGCCGCCGGGCCGAGGTCTCCGGGGTCAGGTCTTCCTTGAGGGCCAGCACTTCAAAGACCTGGACCGGGGCCTCCCGGCCTTTCACCGCCACCAGGTCCAGTTCCCGGAACTCCACCGCCTCGCCGCAGGCGGCCACGGTGGCCTCTGAGGCCATGATGGCGGTGCCGTAGAACTTGTTGAGCCCCTCCAGGCGGGAGGCCAGGTTCACGGTATCGCCGATGACCGTGTAGTCAAAGCGCTTCACCGAGCCCAGGTTGCCCACCACGGCTTCGCCGGTGTGGAGGCCGATGCGCATGGTCAGGGGCGGCAGACCCAGGTCGACGAAGCGGCGGTTAAGCTCGGCCAGGGCCTGGCGCTGGGAGAGCGCCGCCCGGCAGGCCCGCAAGGCCTGGTCTTCCTGGTCCAGGGGGGCGCCCCAGAAGGCCATGATGGCGTCCCCTTCAAACTTGTCCACGGTGCCCTCCTCCGCCAGGATGATCTCGGTCATGCTGGAGAGATAGTCGTTCAACAGGGCCACCACGGCTTCGGCCTCCAGGCGCTCGGACAGGGTGGTGAAGCCGGCCAGGTCGGAAAAAAACAGGGTGACGCGGCGGCGCTCACCCCCCAGTTTCAGCTTTTCCGGGTTCTCCAGCAGGTGGCTGATGACCTTCTCCGACATGTACTGGCCGAACATGCGCCGGATGTAAAGTTTCTGGCGGCCCTCGGTGGCATAGCTGTAAGCCGTGGCCAGCCCGAAACTCAGGGCCAGGGCGATCCCCGGCAGGAGCGGGTCGGCCCAGACGCCGGCCCAAAAAGCCAGGACCGCCAGGGCCAGGTACAGCAGGGCCAGGAGCACAAAAGCGGCCAGGGTGACCGTCAGGCCCGGGGAAAAGAGCACCGCCAGAATCATCACCGCGGCCAGAAACAGGCTCCAGGCCCACAGGGCCCAGCCCGGGAGAATCCGCAGAAAATCTCCCCGGAGCAGGTTGTCCAACAGGGTGGCGTGGACCTCCACCCCGGGGTAGACCGCGGCCACCGGGGAGGCCTTCAAATCCATGAGGCCCGGGGCGGTGAGGCCGATGAGGACCCATTTGCCGGCGAAAGCCTCCTTGGGGTAGATGGGCGGAAGATGATGGCGGCTGCGGGACTCCGAGGCGATGACGTTGGCCGCGGAAAAGCGCTGGTGGCTGCGGCTGGGACCCCGGTACTTGAGGAGGAAGCAGCCCTGGGCATCCAGGGGGATGCGGGTGGAGCCGGAAACCAGGGCCCCGGCCTCAAAGCTCAAGGCGGCGCCGCCGTTATCCCGCTGAAAGGCCGCGAAGCCCAGGTTGGGAAGCCAGCGGTCCTTGAAGGGCAGCACCAGGGGCACCCGCCGGAAGATGCCGTCGGCATCGGGGCTGGACTCCACGTTTCCCAGGGCCTGGGCCGCCTCCAGGATGGGCGGGATGGGAGTGACCACGGAGCGGTAGGGGGGCAGGCCCCGGGGACGGCGGCCGGGGATGTTCAGCCCCGCTTTAGCAAGCAGATCCGCCTCCGAGGGATTGGCCGCTTTTTCCTCCCGGGAAAGAAAGAAAGTCATGGTGACGTTGCCGGCCGCGGCGGCGGACTGGGCCAGGCGGGTGTCGTCCTCGGCGCCGTAGGACGAGGGTTCGAAGAAGACGATGTCAAAGATCACCGCCCGGGCGCCGCTTTGCCGGCAATAATCGATGATGTGGGCGTAAAGCTGCCGGGGCCAGGGCCAGACGACCCCCTGGTTTTTGAAAAAATCCAGGTCGGCTTGATCCACGGTGACCACCACCACCTGGGGAGAGGCCTGGGGCAGGGGCACATGGCGGAACAGGAGGTCCAGGGTCAGGAGGCGGTAGGGTTCGATGAGGCCGGCCACCTGGAGGACCAGGGCCAGGAACGCCACCGCCAGGACCAGGGCCGCCCCGGCTTCAAGCTTGTGGCGGGCCGTGTAGACCGGAATGTTAGCCACCGGGTGTCCTCAAATCAGCAGAGATTGCAGCCATGATCACAGGGGCCGGGAATTCTAAAAATAAATTGGTTCATACAATATATTTTCTATATATATTAAGTCAAAGGATAAGGATTGCCCATCATTATATCAGATAAAAACCTTAGCCATTTGGGGGGATTGACAAAAAAGCATCAGGTGAGGCGCAGGCGGAATTTCTCCACCAGCCGGTGGGGGTGGTAGGACAGCTTGGCGGTCCTCAGACCGGGTTCCCCCAGGTCCTGCTCCCGGTTGATGTAAGATACCCCGGCCCAGGCGTTTTGGCAGAACTGCTGGTTAATCAGCGCATAGAGGCCGCGAATCTCCGGGTTGGCTTTTTCCACGTGGATCACCGCGGTTTCCCGGTTGAGCAGCTCTCCCAGGGAGAAGGCTTCCACCCGGCCGTCCAGGAGAATCACCCCGCCCTGGAGTTGCAGGGCTTCCAGATGGGCCAGGGCGGCGCCTACGGCCTCCCACTCGCCCATCAGGTTTAGATCTTCCTCACACCTCTTCATGTGGCACCAGGCGGCCGCCAGTTCCCGGCAGGCGGGCAGGTGCCTGTCCTCCAGGGGTTCGTAACGCCAGCGGTAGGTCCTCTCCAGGGTGTTGATATAGTTGCGCTTGGCGTGGTATTTGCCCCCGGCAAGCTGGATGAGGTCCTGGGAGCGGTAGAGGTAGTCGAAGTGCTCCCGCACCGGCTCCACCGCGAATTTTGGAGACCCAGCCAGTTCCTCCACCAGGCGGCGGTCGGCCCGTTCAATGCGGGGGGCCGCCACCCCCCTTGCTGCCGCCAGCCAGGTGAGCAGCGTGCGGCAGATCTCCGCCCGGGGCGGGGGCCCCAGAGGGGGCAGGGCCCAGCCGCCGCGCTCCGGCGAAGCGCTGGTTACCAACAGCCAGTCCCGGTCCCGGGACCACTGGTAGCCGTAGTGGACCTGCCAGATAGAAAGGTTGGTGAAGGTCAGCTCCGAGGTCTCCGGCTGATAGTCCCACAGCAGGTCATGAAAAAACTGCCGGTCTTCCAGCCCCAGGGGCTTGAACTCCGGGAAAAGCGGCATTGGCGGGGGCGGGGCCTTAGAAGGGGACAATTTTGCCGTCTTTCAGGTAGAGCAGTTGATCCCCCAACCTCCGGGCCTGGGCCGGATCGTGGGTGATCATCATGATGGTGGTCTTTCTTTGGCGTTTCATGGTTGAGATGACGTTCTCGATAATTTCCGCATTCGCCGGGTCCAGGGAGGCAGTGGGTTCGTCCAAAAAGAACACCTCAGGATCAATGACCATGGCCCGGGCGATGCCCAGGCGCTTGGTTTCGCCGCTGGAAAGGTCCAGGGCCCGGTGAAATTTCTTCTGGGTCAGCCCCACTGCGGCCAAAACCGCAGCCACCCTGGCCTCCGTCTCGCCCCGGGCCACCCCCCTGATTTTCAGGCCGTAGGCCACGTTGTGAAACACCGAGGCATTGAAGATGCCGGTCTTTGGCAGCACCAGAGTGATCTGACGGCGCAGGGCCAGCTCCTGGTTAAGAAGATAATCACCGTCCAGGTATTGCACCACCCCGGCGTCAGGTTTTTCCAACAGCGCCAGGATGCGGAACAGGGTGGATTTGCCGCTGCCGTTGGGGCCCAGCAGCATGTGGGCCTGGCCGCGGTCAAAGGCAAAAGAACAATCCCGGAGCACCGGGTTGCCGTTGTAGGTTTTGGCCAGGTTGGCGATTTCCAGTTTCAGGCCCATGAGGTGATGGCGGAGCCTACCCTTCCCGCCCTTTGCATCAGGCGCAAAGTCAGGTTGATGGTAAGGGATACGGCCAACAGAATGATTCCCAGGGCAATGGCCAGCTCGAAATTCCCCTTGTCGGTCTCCAGGGCGATGGTGGTGGTCATGACCCGGGTATAGCCGGCGATGTTGCCGCCCACCACGAGAATGGCCCCCACCTCGGCCATGACCCGGCCGAAGCCGGCAATCACGCCCGCCATGATGGCGTAGCGGGCCTCTTTGACCACGGCCAGGGTTTCCTGGAGCGGGGTAGCCCCCAGGGTGAGGGCCGCCTGGCGGATTACCGGGTCCACGCTGACGATGGCGGCATGCGACAGGGAGGCCACGATGGGCAACGCCAGGATGGTCTGGGCCAAGATCATGGCCGCGGGAGTGTAAAGCAGCGCCAGAAAACCCAGGGGGCCGCTGCGGGACAGGAAAAGGTAGAGGAACAGGCCCACCACCACGGGAGGCAGGCCCATGCCGGTGTTCAGCAGGCTGAGGGCCAGGCCCCGCAGGGGGACCCGGCGCAAAGCCAGAAAGGCCCCCAGGGGCAGGCCCAGGCAGGTGGCCAGCACCAGGGCCGTGCCCGAGACCTGGAGGGATAAAAAGACGATCTGCAGGAACTCGGGATCCAAGGTGACCATGAGCCCGAAGGCCCGGGTAAATCCGTCAGCAATGGAGTTCATGAGAGCTTATCCAAGGTTAAGCATATCAGCGGGCCGCCTTCCGTCTGGCCTGCTCAAGAGACCAGGGGGAGGCACCGCGGCCCGCCCTGCTAACTATTATTTTCCGGCATTGGGAATAAACAGCTGGTTCCCGTGCCGGTCTTTGAACGCGCCGATGGCCTGCTGGCCCTGGGGGGAGATGAGCCAGTTGACGAACTGCATGGCCTCCCGGTATTTGACCTGCTTGTGTTTCTCCGGATTTACCGCCATGACCCCGTATTGGTTAAAGAGGATGGGGTCGCCCTCCAGGACCACCGCCATTTCCAGCTTGTCTTTATCCTTGGTGGCCAGCCAGGTGCCCCGGTCCGTCAGGGTATAGGCCCGCTTCTCGTTGGCGATGCGCTGGGTCTTTTCCATGCCCTGGCCCACTTCCAGGTACCATTTCTGCCCCTTGGGAGCCAGGCCCGCCGTCTTCCAGACGGCCAGCTCTTTGCTGTGGGTGCCGGATTTATCCCCCCGGGAGACAAAGGGGGTGGCGCTGGCGGCAATCTTTTTAAAGGCCTCCACCGCGGATTTCAGGCCCTGGATGTTGTCCGGGTCGTCGGGGGGGCCGATGATGACGAAGTCGTTGTACATGACGTCGTGGCGGTTGACGAAAAATCCCTGCTGCACCGCCTTGAGCTCCTGGTCTTTGGCATGGACCAGGACCACGTCGGCGTCGCCGCGTTTGCCGATCTCAATGGCGGCCCCGGTGCCCACCGCCACCACGTCCACCTTGATGCCGGTCTGTTGCGCAAATTTGGGCAGGAGATCATCGAACAGACCGGAGTTCTGGGTGCTGGTGGTGGAGGCGCAGCGGATCCGCACTTCGGCGCCGGCCCCGGCCGTGCCACCAACCACCGAGAACACCGCCACCAACACCGCCAACCGGTAAAGACCCTTCCGCATGGATTGTTATCCTCCTTAAGATTTCCGCCCCACTGAGGTAGCCGGAAGGTTTGGTTTCGCTATATTTTATAAAGTATAGCCAGCTATAAAAAAAAGCCGCTTTTCTATAGTCTCCGGGTTTCCAGCCACTGCCGGAAGTCGCCCACCAGCTCCCAGAATTGGGCCACGGCCTCTTCCCCGGCCGGGGTGAGCCAGGCCCGGCCCCCGTTTTTGCCGCCCAGGGTGCGGGCCACCAGTTCCTGGTCGGCCAGGCGGTTCATGGCCGCCACCAGGGACCAGGCGTGGCTGTAGGCCATGTCCAGGGAGCGGGCCGCGGCGGCGATGGAGCCCAGGTCCCGGATGTGCTCCAGCAACACCACCCGGCCCCAGCTCAGGAAGGTTTCGCCGTCCTTTTCCAGCCAGAGACGGCCCTTGATCTGAACGCCCCGGGCGGCGGGGCCTGCAGCCAGGGCCGTGCCCCGGCCATGGTCTTTTTTCTTCCTGGGCATGGCGATATCTTTTATAAAGAATAGCCAAAAGCTGTTGAAAAACAAGCTTTTTTTGCAGTACAGGTTTGCAACCGCAGCGTGGGCCAGGGGTGGGAATTGCCAACTCTTTTGGAAAAACCGCGGATAAGGCGTAACTTTATTTTTCCCGATAAAAGCATTATGTTAATATGTCAAAAGATTAGGGGGCGGATTGCCATCCGGGGAGGCTTTGGGGGACACTGAGCCTTTACGGGCATGGGGTGATGCGATTTCAGAACTCGCTGCAGGTTTCATAAGCCTCCCGTTAAACTCTCCGTCCTGATCTAGAGGACTGCTGTGCCTGACAAAAACGGACTCCACCACAGTTGCGCCGCGTTTATCCGCGGGCTCAAGCGGTGCGCCGGCCCCATCATCCTGCTAGGACTGGTGCTGGCCGGGCTGGCGGTCTATTATACACTAAACCGCCTGACCATCAGCACCAGCCGCAACGACCTGGTGGCCAGCAGCAAACAGCTTATCCAGCTCAGCGAAAAAATGACCCAGGACTTTGGGGGCCGGGACGGCCTGGTGGTGGTGGTGGAAAACGGCCCCGAGAAGCAGCGCGCCGTCCAATTCGCCGATGCCCTGGCCGCGGAGTTGCGCCGGTACCCGGACCGGTTTCCCGATATCTTCTACCGCCTGAACCCCGAGGTTTTTAAGCCCTGGGCCCTGCTTTATTTAGAGCACAAGGACCTCCTCAAACTCAAGGACAACATCCTGGGGCAGAAAAACCTTCTGCAGGGTCTGGCGGCCGACCCCCGGGTCACGACCTTTTTCCGATTGGTGAATGAGCAAATCGCCCAGGCCATGATCGGCCAACTATTTACCGGCTTCCTGGAAGAGCAGGGGCAGGAGCTCCCGGATGTGTCGCTCCTGAACGCCACCCTCAGGCAGTTGCATCAAAGCCTGGAAGGAAAGCAGCCCTACGTTTCCCCTTTCAGCGCCTTTTTCCCCAAAGAGTTGAGCGATCTCAGCGAAGAGGGCTACTTTTTTACCGAAGACGACAGATTCCTGCTGTTTCTGGTTACCCCGAAGCCCGGCGGCTTCGCCACTACCAGCAAGGAGGTGGAGCTCCTGCGGCAATTGGTGCGCCAGGTCAAGGCCCAGTTTCCCGGCCTCAAGGTGGGGGTCACGGGCCCCGATGCCCTGGAAGCCGATGAAATGACCTACGCCCTAAAGGACATCACCCTGGCCACCTGGCTCTCTCTGGCAGGCCAGATGGGGCTCCTCATCCTGTTTCTCCGCAGCCTCAGGCGTACTTTGGTGGAGGGGTTGGTGCTGATTATCGGCCTATGCTGGACCTTCGGCATGGTCACCCTGGTGGTGGGCCATCTCAATCTCCTCTCCCTGATCTTCGCGCCCCTGATGCTGGGTCTCACCATCGATTACGGCATCCATTGGTTCTGCCGGCTGGAAGAGGAGGAGGGCCCTGAACGGCAATGCAGCGCCGAGACCTTGGGTTGCGCCTTTCGCCAGACGCTGCCGGGCATTGTTTATGCGGGCCTGGCGGCCATGGTGTCCTTCTTGCCCCTGGCCTTTGTGGGTTTCAAAGGTTTGGCCGAGTTGGGATTGATTCTGACCCTGGGCATTCTCATCATGCTGGTTGCCACCCTGTTGCTGGCCCCCAGCCTGGTGGTGGTCAGCGAAAGATGCGTCTCGAAGCCCCACACCTGCCCGGGGAAGCCCCACCCCTTTCTGGACCTGAGTTGGAAACGTCCGGGGATGATCGTGGCTCTGGGAGCCCTGATCACCCTTCTGGGCACGGTGAGCCTGCTTTACGTGCAATTCGACTTGAACCCCTTGCACCTGCAAAACCAGGGGACCGAATCGGTGGTCTGGGAGAATAACCTCCTGAAGGAGTCCAAGTACTCCACCTCCTACGGGGCCCTCGCCACCGCTTCCCTCAACGAGTTGCAGGCCCGGACCGAGGCCTTGAAGAAGCTGCCCACGGTCTCCCACGTAGAATCGGTGCTCTCCTTTCTGCCCTCCCGGCCGGAGGAAAAGCGCCCCTTCCTGGAAGAAATGAGGCCGGTGGTGACGGCCATTAACTTCCCCCGGACCCCGGCGGCGCCCTCCAACCCCCAGGAGCTGGCCGCCATCTTGAGCCGCATCAATTTCAAGATGGGCGAGGCCGCCAAGAACCTGGAGGGAGAGAAGACCGCCACCAGAGAACAGATCCAGGAGACCCACCAGCTGATCAACCAGATCCTGCCCCTGCTTAATTCCCGGCAGAATCCCGGTGCTGCGGCCCGCCTGGCTGACTTCGGGGAGCATTTCTTAGCCGATCTGAACGACAAATGGAACCTGCTCCTGGGTTATGCAAACTCCGCGCTGAACTCCCCGCCCATGACCCTGGCGAGCCTGCCCCAGGCAATGCGGGAGCGCTTTGTCAGCCCCCAGGGGACCTACCTCATCCGGGTCTTTCCTTCCCAGGACATCTGGAATTTCGGGCCCCTGAAGCAGTTCGTGAAAGACCTCCGGAGCGTTGACCCCAACGCGGTGGGTGACCCGGTGCTGCTCTATGTCTTTACCCTGGGCTTCCGCAATTCCATCCTCTGGGCTGCAGGGATGGCGTTGTTGGCCATCTCGGTGATGCTGGTGATCCTGTTCCGCAGCCTGAAAATGGCCATGCTGGCCTTGATCCCCCTGGTGGTGGGAACCGGCCTGACCTTGAGCATCATGTGGCTGTTGGGCCTCCCCTTCAATCAGGCCAACGTCCTGTTCCTACCCCTGATTCTGGGCGAAGGGATTGAGTTTGGGATCATCATCCTGGCGCGGTGGCAACTGGAGGAATCGGCCCGGACCATCACCCTGCCGGCCAGCACGGCCAAGGGGGTGGCCCTGGCGGCCCTGACCACCACTCTAGGCTTCGGCAGCCTGATGGTCTCGGGGCACCAGGGCACCTTCAGCCTGGGTCTCCTGGCCACGGTGGGCAGCCTCAGCGTTTTGCTGGCGTCTTTGAGCATCCTGCCGGCTTTTCTCCGACTGGTGCAGGGGGACCGCCGCCAACCTTTTTTCAGCCCCAATCTGAGCCCGGGACGTTGGCTTAATCACATGATAAGGAAGAAGCCCAATGAGAAAACCACTCTCGATCATTAGTTGGTCTTTGGCGGCGTTATGGCTCCTGGCCGCGCCGGCCCTGGCCCAAACCCCCAAGGACTATGTGCGCGGCATCCTCGGTCAAGCCATGGGGGTGCAAAATAATCCGTCCCTGACCGATGCGGCCCGGCGCCCCCTCATCCATCAAATCATCGAGAAGAACTTCGATTTTAACCTGATGGCCAGGGATTCCCTGGGACCGGCCTACGGCAACCTGAACTCCGGGCAGCGGCAGGAATTCACCAACGCCTTCAGCTACCTGTTCCAGGACTCTTACACCCGCTTGGTGCTTAACTTTCTCAAGCGGGAAAACGTGGAATACCAACGGGAGAGCCAGGAAGGCGGCAAAGCTAGGGTGGATACCGCCATAGTGCGGACCAACGAATCCATCCCGGTAACCTACTTCATGCATTCCACCCCCCAGGGCTGGATCCTCTATGACGTCATGGTGGACGGGGTGAGCATCCTGCAAAACTATAGAAATGAATTCGCCCGGGTCATTAAGACCAAGTCGTTTTCGTATCTTCTGGAGAGAATGCGGACCCAGGTTAAAGCCGTCAGGTAGGGATTAAGGGCCAAGGCCTGAGAAGGTTGGACCCCGCGGCACCCCTGGCCGGCGGCTGCCTCTCCTGCCAGAGCAAGCAAGGGTATACTTTTTCCAGACTGCTGTGCTACTATATGAACCGCAGGCAGGAAGCCCCAATAAAATAGTGACATTGACCCAGGTGGCTTAGGCAGGCATGAGCGCGTCCGATCCCCCAGCGGCATGGCTTTCGGTGGCCCGGTCGGTTTTGCAGGCGGAATCCCGGGCCATTGCCGCGGCGGCGGCGCGCCTGGACCAGTGCCTGGCCCGGGCGGTCCAGCTGATTTTGGACCACCAGGGGAAGGTGGTGGTCAGCGGGGTGGGGAAATCAGGCCATATCGGCCAGAAAATTGCCGCCACCCTGGCCAGCACCGGGACCCCGGCCGTCTTTATCCACGCGGCCGAGGCGGTGCACGGCGATTTGGGGATCTATACTCCGGGAGACCCCAGCATCCTGATTTCCAAGAGCGGCAGCACCGCGGAGCTGCTGCGGCTGGTGCCCATCCTGAGGCAGTTCCGCTCCCCCCTGATTGCCATAGTGGGAAACCCCAAATCCCCCCTGGCCCGCCAGGCCGATATCGTGATGGACGCCCGGGTGGAGCGGGAGGCCGACACCTTGAACCTGGCTCCCACCTGCAGCACCACAGTGGCCCTGGCCCTGGGCGACGCCCTGGCGGTATCGTTGATGCATGCCCGGCAGTTTAGCCGGCAGGATTTCGCCCGTTATCATCCCGGGGGGCAGTTGGGGCGCAACCTGTGGCTGCGGGTGGCCGACGTCATGCACCAAGGCGAAGACGTGGCCTGGGTCCGCCTGGACACCCCGTTGCGCCAGGTGATCATCGCCATGACCGAGCGCCCCCTGGGGGCCGCCTGCGTGGTGGATGAGGAGTTCAATCTGCTGGGCCTGGTGACGGACGGCGACCTGCGCCGGGCTTTGCTGGCCCATGAGGATATCCGCCAGCTGCGGTCGGCGGACTGCATGAGCCGCAAACCCCTGACGGTGGCTCCGGAAGCCAGCCTCCGGGAGGCCATCCGGTTGATGGAGGACCGCTCGTCCCAAATCTCGGTACTGCCGGTGCTGGACCCTAAAACCAGGCGGTGCCTGGGGTTGGTCCGAATCCACGACATCTACCAGCCGGAACTGGTGTAAGCGGCAGGATGATCCCCCTTCTTCGGCCATAATTCCGCATTTACCTCCCGTCTATGCGATCTTTTCCAGACCTGGTCAACGCCAGGGGGCTTAGTAAATCCAAGCCGCCAGTTTCCGTGATTTTGTCGGTGGCATTGACATCACCATTCCCAGCCTTAATTTTAGGATAGCTCGCGGTCCTGGAGATGGCGAGCGATTATGCGGGAATCCTCGATCCGGGTGCCATGGCAGCGCGTCCGGTCGAGTCTGAGAGGAGGGCATGGTAATGGTTGTTTATGTGAGCGAAAGTGGCTCTGACCGGGCTGAGCTCACCGAAGTCCTTGTGCAGGAAGGCGTGACCTATCAAGAATGCCGGGCCGGCACCGAGAGGGAAATGGGGTTTTCCAGTACCGGGATGGTGGAGGTTCAGGCCAACCTGCTGGAAGTGATCCCGGTACCATCCGAATTTACCCAGGGCGGCGTAGACATTAGGGCCTGGCGCCTGCCTTCGGGCCGACTGATTATCACCGACCTGGAAGG
>DASWLF010000561.1:0-4402 GCA_036396255.1 Desulfobaccales bacterium | reverse complement strand
AGCTTGACATGAAAGACAGTCGCTACATATTTCCCCTTACCCCCAAAATCCAATTTAAACTGTGAGCATATAAATTCTGAAAACAGAAAACCCTTCTTCCCCCACCGTCTACGCCATCTCCCTGGGTTGCCCCAAAAACCTGGTGGACACGGAGATCATGCTGGGCCGGCTGCGAGAGGCGGGCTGGGAGGTCGTAGGCGCCCCCGAGGCCGCCCAGGTGCTCCTGGTGAACACCTGCGCCTTCATCGCCCCGGCCTGCCAGGAGGCGGTGGACACGGTGCTCTCCCTGGCCCGCCACAAGGAGGCGGACCCGGGAAAACGGCTGGTGGTGGCCGGCTGCCTGGTGCAGCGCCACGGTCCGGAGCTGGTTACGGAACTGCCGGAAGTGGATTACTTTATTGGAGTCAACGATTTTCCCTCCTTGCCCCGGATTTTGGCGGGGGGCGAGCAGGGTGGGGGGCGCCTGTTCCACCAGGCCCCGGCCTACGGTTACGCCGCCCCGGAGGCCCGCTACGGAGCCACCCCGCCGCACCTGGCTTACCTCAAGATCGCCGAGGGGTGCAGCCACCGCTGCACCTTCTGCGTCATTCCCCGGATCCGGGGGCCCCAGCGCAGCCGCCCCCTGCCGACCCTGGTGGCCGAAGCCCGGGCTTTGGCCGCGGCGGGAGTCAAGGAATTGGTTCTGGTGGCCCAGGACACCACGGCCTACGGCCGGGATTGGGGGGGCCGCCCCGGCATCGCAGCACTGCTTAAAGCCCTGGCGGCCATCCCGGAATTCCGCTGGATTCGCCTGCTTTACAGCCACCCGGCCCGCATCACCGCAGAGCTGCTTTCGGTCATGGCGGCCCAGCCCCGCATCTGCCCCTACCTGGACCTGCCCATCCAGCACGGCCACGACGAGATGTTGCGGCGCATGGGGCGGGGCTACACCCGGGGCCAGGTGCTGAACCTGACCCGGCGCCTGCGGGAGCGGCTGCCCGGGGCGACCCTGCGCACCACCGTCATGGTGGGCTTTCCCGGGGAGACCGAGGCCCACTTTGAGGTTTTGTCTGACCTGGTCCAGGAGGTGGGTTTCGAGCACCTGGGGGTCTTCCTCTACTATCCCGAGGCCGGCACCCCGGCGGCCCGCCTCACGGGCCAGGTGCCGCGGCGGCTGGCCCGGCGGCGGGCCCGGGTTCTCAAGGAATTGCAGGCCGGGATCGTCAAGCAGAGATTGCGGTCATTGGTGGGCACGGTGCAGCCGGTGCTGGTGGAAGGGCGGAGCCGCGAGAGCGACTACCTGCTCAGCGGCCGGCTCATCAGCCAGGCCCCGGAAATCGACGGCCAGGTTTATCTCACCGCCGGGCAGGGCCAGGTGGGGGAGATACAGCCGGTGCTTCTGACCCGGGCCCTGCCCTATGACCTGGTGGGAGAAATCGTGGCCGCGGCGGACCGGGCTACCGGGCGACAAAGCGACAAGGGTTAAGGGCAATCCTGCCTGATCATTTTCATTTTCTTAGCAATCGGTGCCGGGGACCATGGTGACCTGCCTCCCTTCGAGCCATCACTCCAACATAACTTGAGACCTCTGCAGAACTGGCTTATTTCCCTCTAAACAAGGGTAATAAGAGATTAACTAACATTTTGATTGGTGGGCCATGCCCACCCTATATTTAACAAATCTTTTAAAATCAAGGTCATTCCTGGAGGGGCACCGCGTGCTGTGCCCTTTACGAAAAGGCTTGGATTTGGAATCCGTTAATTTCGCAGAGGTCTCAACTTGTGGATCAGTTTCCGGGGGGTAGGTCACCCCGACCTACAAGGATTCAGTGGGAGTAAAGGGCATAATTATAATCTACATTCTCCATCCGTTTTGAGCCTCGTTTTTTCCGCGCCGGATTTTCCCTTAAAATAGGTTAATATAATAATAATAATAATAATTTTGATAACCATGTTTTGACCACGTTGACAGGGTCAGGGATTCAATTCATAATGATTTTAGACTGTTTGAGTTCCACCCCGGCCATTTCCCGGGCTCCTTTTGCCGGGGGTAAGAAAGGCCATATGGAGGCTATCCCGCGTTGGACATGAGATCTTGGATCCAAAAGATAAATCTTCCCGATAAGCGTACCATAGTCATCGCCGTCGTAGTGCTGGTGGCCGCCCTGGTCCTGGTGGGATACCTGCGCAGCAACAGCCGCAACAGCGCCGGCTTCCGCTCGGTCCCGGTCAAGCGGGGGGACCTGCAGGCGGTGATCAGTGCCACCGGCACGGTGGAGCCGGAAGAGGTAGTGGATATCGGGGCGCAAGTGGCCGGCAAGATTGTGGCCTTCGGTGAAGATAAAAATGGCAAGCCCGTTGACTACGGCTCCGTGGTGGAGGCGGGGACGGTGTTGGCCCGCATCGACGACGCGCTCTACGCCGCGGATGTGGACCAGGCTAAAGCCACCCTGGGGCAATCCAAAGCCGCCTTGCAGCGGTCGGAAGCCGACCTGGGCCAGCTCAAGGCCAAACTCTACCAGGCTCAGCGAGACTGGGCCCGGGCCCAGAAGCTGGGACCTTCCGACGCCCTGTCCCAGGCCGATTATGACGCGTCGCAGTCGGCCCATGAGACCGCCAAGGCCAACGTCGAGGTGGGCAAGGCCGCCATTGCCCAGGCCAAACAGGCCGTCAACCAGTCCCAGGCCGCCTTGCAGCGGGCCCAGCAAAACCTGAGTTACTGCACCATCGTTTCGCCGGTGAAAGGGGTGATTATCGATAGGCGGGTCAACATCGGCCAGACCGTGGTGGCCAGTCTCAATGCCCCCAGCCTCTTTTTGCTGGCCAAGGACCTGAAGCGCATGCAGGTTTGGGTCTCGGTCAATGAAGCGGATATCGGCCATATCCAGCCGGGCCAGCCGGTCACCTTTAACATCGATGCCTATCCCAACGAGGAATTCAGCGGCGAGGTGGGAAAGGTGCGGCTCAACGCCACCATGACCCAAAATGTGGTCACCTACACGGTGGAGGTGGTTACCGACAATTCCAGCGGCAAGCTCTTGCCGTATTTGACGGCCAACGTCAAGTTTATTGTGGGCGAACGGCAGCAGGTCCTCATGGTCCCCAATGCCGCCCTCCGTTGGAGCCCCCAGCCGGAACAGATAGTGAAAGAGTTTCGGGGAAAGGCCAAGAAAGGACAGGGGGCGGCATCGCAGTCCCGGGATAAGGCCTCTCCGGAGACTGCCAGGGGCGAGCAAAAGCGAGGGGTCGTTTGGGTTCCCCAGGGAGCCCTGGTGCGTCCGGTTAAGGTCACCCCGGGTTTGAGCGACGGCAGTATGACGGAGGTGCAGAGCGCCGAGCTCAAGGAAGAGACCCCGGTAGTGGTGGGCGAAATGGAAAAGCAGGAAAACGGGAAGGCTGCTCCCGGCTCCAGCCCCTTTACTCCCCAACTATTCCGGAAGCCGGCTGGGAGCTCACCCCAGGGCCGCTAAGCGCGGCCTGCACCGAAGCCCCCTGGTTTGAGGGCTACTTGCGAGAACTCCATGGAATTCATTGAACTGCAGGATCTTTATAAGACTTATCACCTGGGCGAGATCGACGTGCCGGTGCTGAAGGGCATCTCCCTGACCGTGGCTCGGGGGGAGTTTGTCGCCCTCATGGGCACCTCGGGTTCGGGTAAGACCACCCTGATGAACATCCTGGGGTGCCTGGACCGCCCCAGTTCCGGGACATACTGGCTGGAGGGGCAGGATGTGGTGGCCCTGTCGGCCGATGAGTGGGCCCAACTGCGGAACCAGAGACTCGGCTTCGTATTTCAGACTTTTAACCTGCTGCCCCGCACCAGTGCCCTGGAAAACGTGATCATGCCGTTGTCGTATACCGCGGCGCGCCTCTCCGACCGGGAGGCCCGCCAACGGGCCGAAGATTTGCTCCAGCGGGTGGGCCTGGGGGATCGCCTGGATCACGAACCTTCCCAACTCTCCGGCGGGCAGCAGCAGCGGGTGGCCATTGCCCGGGCCCTGATCAACCAGCCCGCCATTTTGTTTGCGGATGAGCCCACCGGTAATCTGGACGCCCGCACCAGTGAAGAAGTCCTGGAGCTCTTCCGGCGACTCAACGAAGAGGCAGGCGTGACCATTATTCTGGTCACCCACGACGAAGACGTGGCCCGGTCGGCCAAACGGATCATCAGGATTAGTGATGGGGTGGTGGAAGCTGAAGAACCCCAAGCGCCAAAGGCTCAGGGGGGGCAGGTTGGCGCATCGCCTTCGGCGGACTCAGAAGTCGCGGCCAAGCTGCGCTCCGGATTGGTGTGGATGCGGCTCCAGTGGATGGTGCGGACTGCGCTGCACGGCCTGCGCCGCAACGTCATGCGGGCGGCCCTGACCACGCTCGGCATCGTCATCGGCGTGGCCGCGGTCATCGCCATGATGGAGATCGGGAG
>DASWLF010000560.1:0-2511 GCA_036396255.1 Desulfobaccales bacterium | reverse complement strand
ATCCCGCCGCCAGCGGCGGCAGCGGGATGAGACTGTAGATTGCGGTGGTGATATTGACCCCGATGACCAACAGGAAGACCCGGGGGTCATAGGACAATATTTTCATAAACAGCACCAAACTGCCGGCGATGCTGGCCAGGAGCAGGTTGGCCGCCGGCCCGGCAAACCGGGCGATCACCGTGTAGAGGCGTGGGTTCTTGGACTTGCTGAGGTCGATGGACATGGTCCGGGGCCAGCCGAAGCCGCCCACGAAATAGCAGACGGTTCCCAGGATATCCAGGTGCATGAAGGCGTTAAAATGGAAGCGGTCCCTGGGGGCCGGCCGCGCATCCCCCAGAAAGGTGGCCGCAAAGGCCTGGGCTTCGGCGTTGATCATCACCGCCAGCAGCACCGAGACACAGAAGGAGACCACCACATCCACCGCCAGGTTCTGGGGGTCCAGGATAAAGGGTACGGGCCAGGCAGCTTCTAGGGCCATATTTTTGGACTCTAATCCTCCTAACATAGAGAAGGCAGGGTAGCGTCACCCTGCCTTCTTACGTTAGACATGCGGTTTACTGGGGTGTCGCATTAGCCCGCGACATCCCTGGGTTTAATGGACCCAGGGGTCGGTCAATCAGTTTTACTCCTTCTCGTGCATCGGTCTCTTGGTCACCCGGGAGACCACCACCGCGATGATCAGCACGATGGCGGACAGGACGAAGGCCCAGGTCAGGGTGCCGGTGATGTCCTTAATGGTGCCGGCCAACCGGGTCATGAAGAAGCCCAGACCCCAGCCGATGAACACCAGGCCGTAGTTCATGCCCAGGTTCTTGGGGCCGAAGAAGTCCGCGGTGTATGCGGGCATCAGGGCCAGACCGCCGCCGTACTGCCAGTAGGCGATGCCCACGGCCAGGAACAGCAGGAGAACGTTGCCGCTGGCGATAACGGGCGCCAACAAGAACAGCGCGCCGGCCGATACCAGGCAGTTGATGGTGTAAGCATTGTCCCGGCCGATCTTATCCGAGTACATACCGGTGCCCACCCGGCCCAGGGCGTTGATCAGGCCGCCCCAAGACGCCAGGATCCAGGCGTTGGCCACCAGGAAGGGGGTTCCCTTGGCGGCGCCGGCCAGGATGGGGGCGGCGTTGGCGATGACCAGGAGGCCCGACTGGGTGGTGCCGATGAACATGATAACCAGGGCGAAGAACTGCCAGGTCTTGAAGATTTCCGACGGGTTCCAGTCCACCAGGGTGCCCGCCGCCTTGGCCGGGGCCGCGCCCGCAACCACCGGCTTTGGCGGGGCCACATAGCCCGGAGGCGCTTTGGCCAGTTGGGAGCCGGCGATGATGACCACCGCCGCGAAGAAGATGCCCAGGAAGACCCAGCTGTAGGTAACCCCGCCGGTGGCGATCAGATAAGCCGCCAGGGGCGAGATGTACAGGGCCGCGCCGCCGTAGCCGCCTACCACCAGGCCGGCCACCAGACCCCGCTTATGGGGGCCGAACCAGCTCAAAGCCGCGGGCGTAGGTGCGGCATAACCGATCCCCATGCCGATACCGCCCAGGACGCCGAAGCCGAAGACCAGGCCACCGTAACTTTTCATAAGGCCGGCGATGATGCAGCCCACCGCCAGGAACAGGCCGCCGGTGATGGCCCCCACCTTGGGACCCAACTTATCCTGGATCCGGCCGCCGGGAATCATCAATAAGGCAAAGATAATGACGCACAACGAAAATGGCGTAGCAGCTTCCGCATTGGTCAGGTAAGTCCAGCCCATCGCCGGACCCTCGGTAATGAGCTGGCCCGCTTTTTTGACGTCAATAAGGGCCTTGGTCCACACACTCCAGGCGTATAAAATTCCCAAACAGAGGTTAACGGCCGTACCGCAAAATACGACTACCCACGCCTTTCCTGGAACTTTGTCCGCCATGAATTCCCTCCTTTAATAAAGACCTTAGATAAGATGGCTGACTGCAATAAGGTTAATGAATGCCGACAGTTATACCCTACG
Source organism: Desulfobaccales bacterium (assembly GCA_036396255.1). Taxonomy (GTDB): domain Bacteria; phylum Desulfobacterota; class Desulfobaccia; order Desulfobaccales; family 0-14-0-80-60-11; genus DASWLF01. The sequence goes on along the minus strand of DASWLF010000560.1, from coordinate 518 downwards.
CGAAGATAAGCACCTCCTTCCTGTGGGAAATTTCTATCAAGGTGAGAATTGCAAGGGAACTGCCAGTTGCATGTTAAGCACAAAATAATTCAACAGTCAATTAAAATATTTAGAATGATTAAGAGAATGAGAATTTTCTAGAGCTTCCGGCTCGCCGGCTCCGGGCCATCAGGCGCTTCCTCACGGGATATTCTCCCCAGGGCAGGGGTGCTTCACCCCATTTAACTGGCTGGTGCCGGAGCGGAGCCAGCCGCGCCGGGGTCAGCCATTTTCACCGGCCACGGGGACGGCCAGGGGGCGGGATGGACGAACTTTATCTCAGCCCCCCTTAGACCGCCGCCAAAGCCTGTTCCGCCGCCGTTAGGGCGGCTTGCAGGTCTGCCGGCCGGTGGGCCAGGGAAAGAAACAGGGCCTCGAACTGGGAGGGTGGGAGGTAGACGCCCGCGGCCAACATCACCTGGAAGAATTTCCGGAAGCGGTGCAAATCGGCTTTCTTGGCCTCCTCCAGGTTGGTTACC
>DASWLF010000559.1:0-3445 GCA_036396255.1 Desulfobaccales bacterium | reverse complement strand
AGCGCCATCGTCTTCATCGCCTTCACCTCCATCTTCATCCACTACATGACCACCCGGCTGGTGGAGATCGCCGAGATCCTGGAGCACCACGGGATCATCGGCGGGGGCGTCTATTCCTTTTCCTACCTGGTGCTGGGGCCCCTGGTCTCCTTTATCGCGGTGGCCTCCATCATGGTGGATTATATTCTCACCGCCTGTATCTCCTCGGTGAGCGCGGTGGCCAACGCTACCTCCTTCTTTTCCCTGACCCACACGCAAAACATGGCGTTTGTGTTCATGATCATCTGGGCGGTGGCCGGGCTCAATATCCTGGGCATCAAGGAGAACGCCCGGGTCACCTTTGTCATCTTCATGGCCGCGGCTTTTATTTTCTTGAATCTCATCGTCTCCGGCGTCTTGGCCCTGGACGGCCCGGCCGTGGGCCGGATTACGGGCGCGTTCCATGAGACCGCCGCCAGCCTGCGGGAGAGGCCCTGGTATGCGGGCTACCAGATGTGCATTGCCAGCATCGCTTTCTGTATCCTGGCCTACTCCGGGGTGGAATCGGTGCTGCAGACCGCGGGATTGGTGCGGAGCTGGCGGGAAATCGGCAAGTCCTACATCTTCCTGGCCTGCACCGTGGGCATCGTCACCCCCCTGGTGGCGGCCCTGGCTCTGTCGGCGCCCATTGACTTTAAAGCGCACGAAGGGGACCTGATCACCCATTACGCCACCATCTTGAACGGCCTCTCCTTTGGAGTGGCCGTGGCGGTCCTGGCCAGTCTCACCCTGATCATGGCGGTGAACACCGCGTTCGTGGCCTCCAGCGAACTGCTGGAGCGGGCGGCCCATCGCTATGGCTTTCACTGGCTCATCGCCACCAACCGGCGTCAGTCCCTCTATCGCATCCACCTGGTCAACGCGGTCTTTTTTTCCACCATCATCTTGATTACCGCCGGTCAGCAGGAAATTCTGGCGGATATGTACGCCCTGGGACTCATCGCCAGCATCTGCATCAACATGGGGTCCCTGATCATCTACCGCTATTTCATGGGCACCAAGGAAGTGATCCACTTTTACACCTCCCGGCTGGTGACCCTGATCATGTGGATCATCTTCGTGAGCTGCTTTCTTTTCCTGGCCATCAAGAAGACCCATGGCACCCTCTTATGGGCCTCGGTCACCGGGGTGGTGCTCCTGGGAGGTTTTTTAATGGCCCAGAAGCGCGCCCCGGAGCGCAAGGAGATCGAGAAGGGCGACAACGAAATGGAGATGATCCTGTATCTGGCCGAATCAGCCGCCCCGGATGTCCACCTCTATTTCCGGCGCTCCGGCGAGCCGGGCCAGGCAGTTACCCCTGACAACACGGCCTTTATCACCTTTTATTCCCCCCGGGCCGGCATTCCCCCCAAGGTGGCCCCCAACCACTTCCGGTTGCCGCTGCTCAAGCTCAGTCTCTATCACCGGCTGGTGGCGCTGCTCCGGGTGATGGAGTACGAGTTCGGGGACCGCCAGGTGGTGGTGCACCTGGGCTGGCCCCTGTCTTCCTGGCTGGACCGGTTGGCCATCGGGGTCATGATCTTCAACATGATGCGCCTGCCCCGCCTTTTCCCCTGCTTCCGGTTTGTCATGAGCTACACCGAACACACCACCACCGGCGCCCCCTCCTCTCCCCCCGAGGCGAAATGACCCGGAGGGGCAGGCTCCTCTGGAGCATCGTGCTGGCGGCCCTGGTGGTCGGGGCCCTGGTGGCCGCGGTCATCCTGGGGCAGCTTCCCTGGGGGCGCCTTTACCCCCGGTTGCTGCGGCCGCTCCTGACCCTGACCCTGGCCATCAGCGTTGGCCTGTTCCTGGGCATGGTCATCGAGGCGGCGGGCCTCACCGCCCGGCTGGGGCGCCTGACCATGCCGCTGCTGCGCTTCGGCCACCTGCGGGAGCCCTCGGCCCTGGCCTGCACCGCCGCCTTTGTCTCGGCCATCAGCGCCAGCACCATTCTGATGAATGCCTACCGGGACCAGAAGATTTCCCGCCAGGAGCTGACGATCTCGGCCTTGATCCTGACCTTCCCCGCCTTTTTCGCCCATCTGCCCACCATGTTCTTCACCATCACCCCCTTGCTGGGCGCCCTGGGGATCTATTACCTGGCCATCCTGCTGGCGGGGGACGTGCTGCGGACGCTGGCCTACCTGAGTTACGGCCGCCTGCGCCTGCCCCGCCATCCCCCGGCCCAGACTCCGGCCGCGGCTGCCACCCCGTCGTTAAGGGAGATCTGGAGGGAGACCCGGGAGAAATTCCTGGCCCGCCTGCACAACATCCTGGTCATCACCATCCCGGTTTATGTGGCGGTGTTCCTGGCCCAGGAGTTGGGCTTGTTCGAGGCGCTGCGGCACTCCCTGACCTCGGTGCTCCGGGGCACCCAAATCCCGGTGCAGGCCCTGAGCATCCTGCTCTTTTCCCTGGCCGCGGAGACCACCGGCGGCTACGCCGCGGCGGGCGCCATCCTGGAGGCGGGCGCCTTGAGCCCGGCCGCAGTTCTCCTGACGCTGTTGCTGGGCACCATCCTGGCCAGCCCCATGCGGGCCGTGCGCCACCAGCTGCCCTACTACCTGGGGGTCTTTGCCCCGGGCCTGGGTTTGCGGCTCATGGTGTTGTCCCAGGTCTTCCGCACCCTCAGCCTGTTGCCTTTTCTGGCGCTGATTTACTTCTTCCGGCTGTAGTGCCTGATACTGATTTGCAATCAAAGGGCAACATTTGTAGGGGCGTGATTTATCACGCCCTCTTTTAGGGCGCAATAAATTGCGCCCCTACGAAAATAGCATCTTGAATGCTCCTTGGTATGAGGACGGAATTAACTCGATGGCGCCCTGACTCAAAGTAACTCCCCCTCCCCTGGCGGGAGGGGGATGGGGGGAGGGGGACAGGTGACCCTTTTGGAAGGGTATGGGTACGGACAGGAACGGGGGTTATGTCCCAGAAGTTTTCTCGATGAGAGCGAGCCAGTCCCAGAGGGTGAGGCCGGAAGCGAACTCATCCTGCGGCAGGGCGGGGGGACTGGTTTCATCGATGACGGTCTCGGCGGTGACCAGGCAGACGGGCCAGCCGGGCCGGCCCGGGGGGATATGGCAGTGCTCCACCAGGCGGTAGACCGTAAAAGCCCGGTCATCGCAGGAGGCCAGGTACCTCCGGCCCTGATGCACCAGCTCCACCCTGTCTCCCAGGAGCCCCAGCCCCCGGAACAAGTCCTGGATCTGCTTGAGCAACTCCGCCGGGGAAGTTTCAGGCGCATTATTCTTGATTACCATAAAGACTCTGTCAGTTTTTGTGGGGTACGTCTGACGCACCATTCATGGCGCCTAAGACGCACCCTACGGAGGCGCGGTTTGTGAACTGTAAACGTCAGCCTCCCGCTGCCGTTACCTGCGCCGGTGGCGAACCAAAATTCTCCTGATAACGCTCCCAGAATTCG
>DASWLF010000558.1:0-5881 GCA_036396255.1 Desulfobaccales bacterium | reverse complement strand
GAGACGGCGCCGGCCTGGGGTTGGGGCTCTATCTCAGCCGCGACATCATTGCCAATCACGGCGGCGATCTCTGGTACGAACCTCGGACGGACGGCTCCAATTTCGTAATCTCGCTGCCCAATAATTAGCCGAGGGAACCAGTGTAGTGCTCCATCAATAATATGATGGCAAATCATATGAAAACCTGGGGTCTGAGTGGCTTAAAGTCCCCCTTTGAAAAAGGGGGATTTAGGGGGATTTTCAGCTGGTTATTATAAAATCCCCCCCTACCCCCCTTTATAAAAGGGGGGGTAAAAAACCGTGGTTTTAAATTCCATAGCAATTATGAAGCGCCCCACTGGGAGTAAGGGGTTGTCTTAGGGAGGGCGATGGCGCCCTCCCTATTTATTTCAGGCCCTCGGGTCCGGATGGGGTGGGAAGCAAGGCTTCTCCGCTCAATTTTTGGGAGGGGCCGAATTGCCGTTGGACCGGGGTCTGAGAAGAGCGATAGTTAAAGAGTTAGGCGCTGCTGCAATGCCATTGAAATTGCGTCCTGGTTAGCACTCCTTTGTAACTCGGCCCCCATTGCCATTACTCGGAGCATTAAAGAAATTGCCTTGGCTCGGTTTGAGGGCACGGCACGCCGTGCCCCTACGGTTCAGAAAGGGCAATGGGTTTTTCGCTCCGAGCAATAACTTGAAAGATTAAGACGCCCCAGATTATTTGCCAAAATAGAACAAAGGTTTATTTTAAACTTGACATCTCGGCAGCCAAAAACTAATAAGAAAGATGGCATGTCGGAGAAAAAGCAGTTCTTGTCACCCTGAACCATCGGAACGGTGGACTGTACCGGGTCCGGTTTTTTATCTGACTGCTTTCATCTTACTGCTCCGAGAGCAGATTGCGGTTTCATCATTTTCGGGAGGTTTTGGGAAGCATGAGAGTAACGGGGAAGGTAAAGTGGTTCAATGATGCCAAAGGTTATGGGTTTATTTCCCGGGAAGACGGCACCGATGTGTTCGTGCATCACACCGCCATCCAGGGAGAAGGGTTCCGCTCCCTGCAGGAAGACCAGGAGGTGGAGTTTGAGGTAGTGCAGGGGGCTAAAGGCCTGCAAGCCCAGAACGTCGTAAAGCTGGGACGCTAACGAGGCAAAAGGCAGGCAAAATTTCGGGGTCTCACGGGACCCCGAAGTTTATTTCCGGCTGGATGGGCGCCGCGGAAGCCGGGAGCAGGAAAGGCAGAGAGAGCAACCGGTCGCGGGGGCAGTGGCGGCCAGGCGCCGCGGCAGGTGCCAGGCCCCAAGACCCGGGGCCGGCCAGGGATTTTTTCCAGGTCAGCCGCAGCCAGAGGTAGCCGCTCCCAGAAGCAGGGGGCAGACGACCTTCCGGTGGGGCCCCCCTTGACCTTCCCGCCGCGCCCGGGGAGGGAAGATAATTTCCAGGGTTGGCAGCCTCTTGGGACTGCCAACCTTTTTTGTTAGGCGGCGGCTGCGATGGCGGCCACCATGATGGGCCTAGGTACAGGGAAAGCTGATTTGGAGCCTGCCGCGCCGGGACTGTCTTAGAAAAGGGATTGACCGCCGTCCCTTTTATTGTTATCTTGTTAATCTACGACCATGGGCCCCAGGGGGCGCTAGCATGTCAAAGCTCGCCAATTACTTCACCAAAGCCGATCGCAAAAAACTTTTCTTCGATTACCTCAAGCTCATCGGCATCTTGGAGATTGTCATCTTCATCGTGGTGGTCCTATGGGCTTCCGACGATAAATACCACCGGGTGCAAAGCGCCTTTCCCTGGCGGGAGTATGTCTTTGTGGCCTTCGCCTTCCCCATTGTCTTCACGTTTCTCATGGGGGTCATCATTACGGGCTTCAACTACTTCCTGGGCGGGGAAGCGGAGACCGCGTCCCCGGGCGGGGAGGCGCCGGCCAATCAGATGGACGCGGTCATCAGCCAGATGCGGCGCCTGCCGTATCTCAGCCTCCTGTTTTTGCTGCTGGTGACCATCTTCGCCCTTTACAACATGAACCACATCATGGCCTGGCTGGGTTCCCTGGGCTACAATGCCTTCCTGTTCCTGAGCTACACCCTGGCCGGCCTGGGAGTCATCGTCGTCATTTACATGCTGTTTTTTCTGTTTTTCAAGTACCGCCTCAACCAGAGGCACATGAAATATCAATATTACACCGATATCTCCGAGAAGCACGGCCTGATCATCCTGGATGACCGCACGGTGCTCCATAAGAATGGCAACCTCCTGGTGCAGGGGCGTCGCTGGCGGCGGCCTAAGCAGGTGAGCACCGCGGCCCCCCAGACCGAGTTGTTTCCGCCGGAGCCGCCCAACCGGAGCCACTGGCCGGTGCCCAAATCCTGATGTCCCCGGCCGCGACGGCCGCCCGGCCTTGCCGTTTAGCCTTACTGGCCGCACTACCCTGGGAAGTGCGGCCTTTTTTGCGCCAGATCCAGGCCCGGCCGCGGCACGGCCTGGGCTTCCCCGCCTGGGAGTTTGCCGGGGGCCAGAAGCGGGGGCTGGCCGTCCTCAGCGGCATGGGACCGGAGGCGGCCCTGGCGGCGGCGCGCCGGTTGTTGGAGCAGGAACGGCCGGAAATCCTCATCTCCCTGGGTTTTGGCGGCGCCCTGACCCCGGAGTTGCTCCCCGGCGCCCTGGTCCTGGGGGCCTCCTTCTGGGAATACGATCCTCAGGGGGCCCTCCTGAAGCCGGCGCCGACGCCGGCGCCGCCCCGGCCGCTGCCGGAGTTGCTGGGCCGCCTTAAGGCGGCCGGGCTGCCCGCCTTTGCCGGCAGCCTGGTCACCACCCCGGTTATCATGCCTAAAGCAGAGGTGGGGGAGGCGTTGTCCGCCCTGACGCATCCGGTCCTGGATCAGGAGACCGCGGTTCTGGCCCGGGTGGCCGCGGGGGAGGGTCTGGCCTTCCTGGGCCTCCGGGCCATAACCGACGGGGCCGGGGAGGAGATCCCCTCCTTTATCGTCCAGGCCGGCGGCAAGGTGGGCGCCAGGGCGGCGCTGGCCTGGCTGGCGGGAGATCCCCGGAGAATCGCGGCCCTAATCAGGCTCTGGCGCCGTAGCAAGCGGGCCGCGGACCGGCTGGCCCAGGCGCTGGCCGTATGGCTGCCTTTACTTCTGGGGTCCGGGCAGGAGCTTCAGGACCAGCCAGCATAGGAAAGGCAAGTAAATAAAAATCCCCACCCAGCCCAAGGTGGCCTCCCCGATGAGGAAGGTCATGGTCAGGTTGAATCCCAGGATCCCCAGATAGAAGGCCGGGCCCAGCAAGGCCTGGAACGGCAGGGAGCGCCGCCCCCAGTCCCACCGGGGCGACGGCCCCCCCCGGGTGGCCAGGTATTGCAGCATCCGGATGAGGACCAGGGCCACCAGGAACCAGCCCCCAAAATTGCTCAGAGTGATGCCGAAATAGCCCCCGGGTTCGGGGTAGCCGTAGATCTGGCCCAGAAACCAGCGGTAGCCCCGCAGCGCCAGGGGGTCGATGACGATGTCCAGGGTGACCATCAACACCGCCCCCAGGATCAGGGTGCGCCAGGATGCCAACAGGGCGGGGTCTCGATCCAGGTAGAACCGGGAGCCCCGGCGCGGCCCCGGCGCCAGGGCCGTTAGGGCCAGGGCATAGCTGGCGTAGGCCAGAAAGACGTAGGAGAGGGAATCCATGAAAGGCACTCCCGCCACCCAGAGTTCCCGGTCCACGGTGGCGGGGATGTAAAGGTATTCGCCGAAGGGGAAGCCCCAGTGGATGGAGGAGAACTCGGCGGTCCAGGAGATGAGATACCCCAGGAGCACGAAGGCCGCGGCCCGGCCCCAGCCCAGATGCCAGGTGGCCAGCAGCAGGTAGACCCCCAGGAAGATGAAGACATAGGGCCTGAGCCAGATGGTGGCGCCCACCAGCCACAGGAAGTTGATCATAGAAGACCTTTAGGTCAGGAGCCTAAGGTTTCCGGTTCCAAGGCTCGATACTTGCTTCAAGGTTTGGTTCCGGGGTCCTGACAGCCGCGGGGACTGGAAAGGGCCAGTTTCCCCCTGGAGAAACTAACACAAGGGCCCCCCGGGGTCAAATGGTCTTGAACCGGGGCTGACGCTGGGTCCTTTCCCGGCCCGGCAGCCGGGGGAAAGCGGGCGGCACCTTGTCTGCCGAAATCTAAAAGTATATATTTAACCTTAGCGTATCCCAGCCCGACGGCATTCCCTTGCAAGATGCCGGGAGAGAAATGGTGGCCCGCCGCATGGGGCTGGTGATAAAAGAGCGCCTGGCGGGGGCGCCGGGATCGGGAGGTGGTTCCAGGTGAGAGTGGTTCTGGCTCGCACCGCGGGGTTTTGCATCGGGGTGAAAAGGGCTTTGGAGTTGGTTCTGAAAGCCATCAACGAGAACCAGACCAAGATTTACACCTATGGACCGCTGATCCACAACCCCCAGGTGCTGGAGTTGCTGCGGGAACGGGGGATCACGGTGCTGGAGCCGGGAGCCGCGGTTCCCGAGGGCCTGGTGGTGATCCGGGCCCACGGCATCCCCCCCCAGGAGCGGGACGTCCTGGAATCGGAAGCGGTGCGCATCATTGACGCCACCTGCCCCCGGGTGGCCAAGGTCCAGGCCATCATCCGGCGCTGGGCCGTCAAGGGCTGCGCCACCATCATCGTGGGCGACGCCGATCATCCGGAAGTGGCGGGCCTGATGGGCCACACCGAGGGCCGGGGCCACGTCATCGCCAGCGCCCGGGACGTGGCGGCCCTGCCGGAGCTGGCCGACCTCATCGTGGTGGCCCAAACCACCCAGAGCGAGGCCCAGTTCGCCGCCCGGGTGGGCGAAGTCCAGGCCCGCTTTCCCCAGGCCCACATCTTCAATACCATCTGCGACGCCACCGCCTCCCGGCAGGCCGAGGTTCAGGACCTGGCCCGGCAGGCCGAAGCCCTGGTGGTGGTGGGGGGCCGCAACAGCGGCAACACCCAGCGGCTGGTGGAGATTTCCCGGTCCACCGGCATCCCCACCTACCACGTGGAGACGGAACAGGACCTGGACCTGGAGGAGATGAGCCGCTACGCCACCGTGGCGGTCACCGCCGGGGCCTCCACCCCCCACTGGCTCATCGGCAACGTGGTGAGCACCCTGAAGCATGCCTGGGCCTTCCGCCCCGGGTCCTGGACCAACTATCTCTACCGCGCCTGGCGGTTTTCCCTGAAGTCCAATTTCTATGTGGCCACCGGCGCCGGCTCCCTGAGCTACACCTCCTCTTTGCTGCAGCAGGTGGAGCCGCAGTTCACTTACTTCTTCGTGGCCTTCTTCTACGTCTACGCCATGCACCTCCTGAACCATTTCACCGACAAGGCCTCCAAGCTCAACGACCCGGTGCAGTCCATATTCTACGGACGGCACCGGCGCTTTCTGCTGGTCACCGGGGTTATCTCCGCCTTAATGGCCCTGGCCCTGGGGGTCTATCTGGGGCCCCTGCCATTTGTCTTTGTCCTGGTGATGAGCGGAATCGGCCTGGTGTATAATTTCAAGATCATCCCGGAACGCCTGGCCCAGCAGACGGGCGTCACCAGGCTCAAGGAGATTCCGGGCTCCAAGGCCCTGTTCACCGCGGTGGCCTGGGGGGTGCTGGCGGCGCTGATCCCGGTGGTCTGCTCCGACCGGGGGAGCTCCGGCGCCACCGCCATCGCCTTCTTTTTCGTGGCGGGCATGATCTTTATCCGCTCCGGCCTCTTCGAGATCATGGCCATCGAAGGGGACCGGGTGGTGGGCAAAGAGACCCTGGCCATCGCCCTGGGCAAAGAGCGCACCCTGAACCTGCTGTCGGTGGGGTCGCTGCTCTTCATCGCCATGCTGCTGCTGGCCGCCTGGGTGGGGATCATCCCGTCCCTGGGTTACGCCCTGAGTCT
>DASWLF010000557.1:0-3576 GCA_036396255.1 Desulfobaccales bacterium | reverse complement strand
CTCCAGGGCGCCTTCGCCGCCATAGCGCCAGTAGTTGCCCTCCGCGGCCCGGACCCCTTCGGCTTCTGCCGCCCGTTTGACCATCTTGATCTCTTCATCGGTGTCGGTGGGGAAGCGGTTGATGGAAATCACCGGCTTGATGCCGGACTTCTTGACGATATTGATGTTATGGATCATATTCTTTAGGCCGTCTTCCAGCCAGGCCAGGGTCTGGGGGGTGGAGGTAGTGTACTCCGGGGGGATGGGTTTCCCCGGCCGGACGGGCAGGGCCCCGGCGTTGACCCCGTGGTGCTTCAGGGCCCGCACCGAGCTGGTGAGCACCGCCACATTGGGTTTGAACCCGGCCTCCCGGCACTTGATATTCCAGAACTTCTCAAAGCCGAGGTCGCAGCCGAAGCCGGACTCGGTGCAGTGGTAGTCAAAGAGCTTCAGGCCGAGCTGGCAGGCGACAATGGAAGACTGGGCTACGGCGATGTTGCCGAAGGGCCCGGCGTGCACGAAGACCGGCTGCAATTCCACGGTGGCCATCAGGGTGGGGTTGATGGACTTGGCCATCCAGGCGGTCATGGCCCCGGCGCACTCCAGGTCTTCGGTGGTGACGGGGTTGCCCTTCTTGTCATAGGCCACGGTGATCTCGCCCAACCTTTTGCGCAGGTCCGGCAGGTCTTTGAACATGGAGAGGATGGCCATCACTTCCGAGGCCACCGCGATGCAGAAGCTGGAGTCCATCTGGAAGCCGTCCATCTTGGTGCCCCGGCCGATGGTGATGTGGCGCAGGGCCTGGGCGCACAGGTCAAAGCACCAGCTCATCAGCACGTTCTTGGGATCGATGTTGAGGCGTTTGAGGGGAATCTTGGCCAGTTGCTCATCGTCGTAATTGAACTCGTGCTGCAGCCGGGAGGTCACCGCCACCATGGCCAGGTTATTGGCGATCATGACGGCGTTGATATCCCCGGTGAGGCCCAGGGAAAAATCGGTCATGGGAATCAATAGGGCGATGCCGCTGCCGGCGGCGGTGCCCTTGATGTTCATGGTGGGGCCGCCGGAGGGCTGGCGGATGCAACCGCCCACGTTCATGCCCCGCTTGCCCAGGCCTTCGATCAGGCCCATGGTGGTCACGGTCTTACCTTCCCCCAGCGGAGTGGGGGTGATGGCGGTGATGTCGATGTAGTAGCCGTCCTTCTTGTCCTTGAGGCGCTCCAGGACCTTCATGTATTCCACCCGGCCGATCTTTCGGCCCATCGGGATGCGCTCTTCGGGCAAGATGCCGATCTTGTCGCACTGCGCGTTAAAATCCAGTTCCTCTTCGGCGAGCTCCCCAATCTGCCAGTCTTCCTGTTTGGTGGGATCATACTTCGCCATAATCCGATTCCTCCTGAATTTTTGTGATTTAATTCACAATTCCCGGCATTATTGAGTAACCGGGGTAATCACCAGGAAACTGCGATTATGCGTTCTCTTTTGGTTAAATATTTCAATATACATGCTTATTAAATCACGTGTTGCCAATCTTATTTAAGATCATTACGCAGTAAGTCCCCCAATCCCTCCATCTTACTTCGTCTATTTCGCCTCTTTCAAACGCCCACCTGGACGCGTCATCAATGATAGGGTCAGTGCCACCTGCCGAGAGCCGATACATCAGCTGCATTTCCTTTGCTGCGGCCCGGTAAATGGCCTTCTTAGTTAGGCGGAGCTCGATAACGTTTCCCATTGTTAGCCCCCATTCCTGGTCCCCTGATCATGGGTTGCCCCTTTGTTTTTTTCGAGGTTTTCGAGGCCTCCATGATGGTCATCGGCAACTCTCCAACTCCTGCACCTTGGTTCCCTTTAAGCCATCCTTTGGGATGTTAGGGCACGATTTCCCAATGAATCCCAAAGGTATTATCATAGAGGGTATAGGTAAATCCCATCATCTTCCCGGCGCCGGGCGGTCCTCCTTCCTGGATTCGCCAGTAAGATAAGTAAATGGCGGGAATCATGCGGGGCTCCCCGGTCTGGGGGTCATCTGCGATGGTTTGCCATAATTCTCTTTTCTCCATTACCCGCCAAAGGGTGCCGTAGTCCTTGCTACGGACGGTCTGCCCCACGCGGGGCAGACCCTTTTCCCAGATGATTTCCTCATACTCTTTCATGGCGGCCCCTCCTCTCCGTAGTGAGTCGGGCAGAAAAAAAATGACTTCTGCCCATTGGACAGAAGTCATCAGCCCCTACCTGGAAGAACGGGGCGGTTAAGGCAGACTTCATTGCCTGATAAATTTTTATGTCCTTTCCGAAGAAAAGTCAACATAATTTTTGGAAAAAATCCTTGCATTTATTGATGGAGGGGATTAATCTTGAGAAGGTGATGGAGTCCGCCCGGGCGGCAGAGACCGTCCGAACCGCGCCGAGAGCTAATGACTCCTGTTCTCACTTCTGTGAGGGCAGGAGTTTTTTTATTGGCCTTATCTCCAAGCATCTTCAGAGGCGCGTCCTATGGAACTGCAGCCTGTGGATTAATCAGAAGAGTTGTCAACCTTTGAGTCAGCATGGCTTATGGAAGGGCCGGGGGTGCGGTCCTTTTATAGGTCCTCCGGGCCGGTGCCATTCCGGATCGTGGTTGCCGGCCTGGGGGAGTTTACCCTCTTAAGACGGCCTGACCCTGCCTAAAGAAACGGCGCTGGAGGTGCAAGATGTACAAGAAAATCTTGGTGGCCTTTGATGGCTCGGATGGCGCCCACAAGGCCCTGGCGGTGGGAATTAATCTCGCCAAAGTCCACCAGGCAGGGCTCGCGGTGTTGGCGGTGCAGGAGAAATTGCCCAGATTCAGCGGCACCATTGATGAAGTCAAGGAAGAGAAGGAATTTGCTGATCAACATTATGGCAAGCTGCTGGAAGCGGCGCGTCTGAAGGTGCAGGAGGCGGGCTTAGAGCTTAAAACCATCATGCGGCCCGGGCATCCCGCCAAGACCATCGTTCAGGTGGCCAAAGAGGGCAAATTTGACCTGGCGCTGGTAGGGCACAGCGGGCTCTCCGGCGTCTGGTCGGCTTTTTTGGGAACTACTGCCGAAAAGGTGAGCCGCCACGCCCCCTGCAGCGTCTTGATCGTGCGCTGAACCATCGGATTAGAGCCTAGATTTAAGGCATATCGAAGAAATCCGCCCTTCCTTTTCCGGTCCTTCCAGCACCCCCTTTGACCAGCCACTTTATGGACAAACCGCTTGACCAGGGAAATTTCTTGAGTTAAACATATTTACATGATTCGGCGATGGAGTCCGCCGGGGTGGAAGTACGCGACCCAAACCGCAATTTTGCTGATGGCTCCTGATCTCCCCAGGTGAGGTCAGGAGCTTTTTATTTTGGCATTGCCCGGGTTCTCAGGAGGGTTGAGGTGGAACAAATTTGGTATACCGCGGCGGCCTGGATCGGTTTGGCGCTCCTGGCCAGTCTTATTTCTATTCGCATCGGCATTTCCGTGGCCCTGGTGGAGATCTTCCTGGGATTTGTGGCCGGCAATCTGGGGGCGTATTTCGGCTCCATCCTCTTCGTTCCCAATGCCTGGATCAATTTTTTGGCGGGCTTTGCTTCCGTGGTGCT
>DASWLF010000556.1:0-2696 GCA_036396255.1 Desulfobaccales bacterium | reverse complement strand
GCAGTGCGAGATGCAGGCCCTGGCCAACGTGGCCAAGTGCTACCACACCAAGATCATCACCACCGACGACCGGGCCATGATGGAAGGGGCGATGCACATCGCCTTTGATGAGCACCATGCCCTGGACGTGGCCCGGAAGGTGCTGCGGGAAGCCATCGACAACTTCCCCAACCGCAAGGCCCCGGTGCTGATCCCCAAGGAATCCAGCCCCATGGTGGTAGGCTTCAGCTACGAGACCATCCAGTACCTGCTGGGCGGCTCCATCCGGGGCACCTACTACACCCTGAACGACAACGTCATCAACGGCCGCATCCGGGGCGTGGCCGGGGTGGTGGGCTGCAACAACTGCCGCACCGCCCAGGACACCTCCCACATGGTGCTCATCAAGGAGCTCCTGAAGAACGACGTCATCGTGCTGTCCACCGGCTGCGCCGCCATGGCCGCGGGCAAATACGGCCTCCTGACCCCGGAGGCAGCCTCCAAGTACTGCGGCCCGGGCCTGGCCGAGGTCTGCGAGACCGTGGGCATCCCGCAGGTGCTGCACATGGGGGCCTGCGTGGACAACTCCCGCATCCTGATGGCGGCCACCGCCTGCGTCAAGGCCGGGGGGCTGGGCACCGACATCAGCGACCTGCCCGCCGCGGGCGCGGCGCCGGAGTGGATGAGTGAAAAGGCCATCGCCATCGGCCAGTACTTCGTGGCCTCGGGGGTTTACACCCTCTTTGGGGTGAACTGGCCCACCACCGGCTCCGAAATCCTCACCGATTACCTGTTCAAGGGCATCGAGGAAGAGCTGGGCGGCAAGTGGGACTTCGAAGCGGATCCGGAGATGATGGCCAAGAAGATGATCGCCCACATCGATTCCAAGCGCAAAGCCTTGGGGATCGACAAGGCCCGGGAGCGGGTGCTCATGGATATGGCCATGCGCCGGGAACTGGAAGAAGCCGCCGCGGCCGAAGAAGCCTAAGAAATACTGGGGCTGTGCGGTTCCCCGGAGGAACCACAGCCCCTTGCTGATAATTTCCTTTATGAAAAAGGAAGGAGGAACTCACCGTGTCGAAAATCATCATTTCCGCCGCCATTCGAGGGGCTCACAAGATCGTCGAGAAATGCGCGGCCAAGCTGGACGAAGCCATTGCCAAGTATGGGGAAAACCAGGATATCGGCTTCCCCAATACCGCCTATTACCTGCCCATTATCTACTCTCTGATGGGCATCAAGATCGAAAAACTGAAAGACGCAGTGCCGGTGATGAAGCGCTGCAAGCAAATGCTGCCGCCCATCCCGGCGGAGAAGCACCATCTGCCGTACCTGGGACCAGGTCTGGACGCCGGTCTGGCCACTTTGTTCGCCGAAGAAATCTTTGAGGCCATCCGCTACGTGGACGACCCCAATTTCTACGCCGGCGGCGAGGAAGTCTACAGCAAAGGCGCCACCAACTTCTGGACCGGTGCCGCAGATGACACCATTTTCCGGAAACGGGGCATCGAGTTCGTGGACGGCTCCGCCCCGGGGTTTGCCGCCATCGTCGGCGCCGCCCCCACGGTGCAGGACGCCGTGGACCTGGTGACGGAATACCAGAAGAAGAACCTCTATATCTTCTGCGCCGCCCGGGACATTGAAGGCAAGACCTCGGTGTGCGAGCAGCTCCTGGAAGGCGGGGTGCAGATCGGCTGGCCCACCCGCATCGTTCCCTATAGCCCGGAAATCTCCGGCGCGGTCTTCGCCCTGGGGTTCGCCAACCGGGCCGCCATGGCCTTCGGCGGCGTCAAACCGGGCGCGGCCCTGAAGATGCTCCTGTACAACAAGGACCGCATCTTCGCTTTCGTTAACCCCTTGTCCACCATCTCCGACGAGTGGTACGCCAACGCCGCGGGCGCCATCAACTGGGGCTTCCCCACCATCACCAACCAGGATATCCCCCAGGTGCTGCCCACCGGTATCTGCACCTATGAGCACGTGGTGTCCAACGTGCCCATGGCAGAAATCGGCCAGAAGTCCATCGAGGTGCGGGGCCTCAAGGTCACGATCACCGAGATCGACATCCCGGTGAACTTCGGCGCTGCCTTCGAGGGCGAGCGGGTCCGCAAGGACGACCTCTTCTTAGAGTGCGGCGGCGGCAAGACCCAGGCGGTGGAGTGGGTTACCAGCAAACGCATGGAGGAAGTGGAAGACGGCAAGGTGGAGGTCATCGGCAAAGACATCCCCGATCTGCCCGACGGCGGCCGCTTGCCCATCGCGGTGGTGGTGGAAGTGGCCGGCCGGAATTTCCAGCCCGACTTCGAGCCCATCCTGGAGCGGCAGATCCACCACCTGGTGAACTACGCCCAGGGCATCATGCACATCGGGCAGCGGGACATCGCCTGGTACCGCATCGGCAAAGCCGCAGTGGAGAAGGGCTTTACCCTGAAGCACGTCGGCGTCCTGCTGCACGCCAAGTTCCACCAGGACTTCGGCGCCATCTTCGACAAATGCCAGGTGAAGCTTTACACCGACGCCGACAAGGTGAAGGAGATCACCGACCTGGCCCGGAAAGTCTACCACGAGCGTGACGCCCGGGTGGAGAACATGCGGGACGAAACCACCGAGACCTACTACTCCTGCACCCTGTGCCAGTCCTTCGCTCCCAACCACGTCTGCGTGGTGAGCCCGGAGCGTACCGGCCTGTGCGGCGCCTACAACTGGATGGACTGCAA
>DASWLF010000555.1:0-2876 GCA_036396255.1 Desulfobaccales bacterium | reverse complement strand
GCTGGCAAGGCTGGATCAGGCCATCCGGGCGGGGGGGCGGCTGCCCACCGCCACCCTGGCCGCGCCCCTGGGGGGCCATCTGCTGCCGGAGGTGCGCTTGAGCGACCACGCCAACTTCTGGGACGAGGGCTACCCGGCCATTATGCTCACCGACACCGCGTTCATGCGCAACCCCCACTATCACGGACCCGGCGACGTCATAGAAAACCTGGACCTGGATGCCATGACCGATTTGACCCTGGGGCTGGTCAACTTTTTAAAGACCGAGGGCCAGTAAAGACTCGCCTCCGCTATCTTGGGCAATTACCTCCAGGTCCCCATGCATGACGCCCTGCAGGGCAGGATGAGTCACGCCCCGGCAGGAAAGGAGGAAACTGCCTCCCGGACCATGCCTGGGCCCGGGATTTGTGATAAGATTTGACCGTAACTTTACTATTTGGACGGCGGCGCGTTGCGCCGGCCCCTAAAGGACTGGCATGGCAGAAAAGAAATTTATCGGCAAAATCTGGGGGGACCCCTGGGAAGCCCTGGCCAAGGGGCCCCGGGAAGTGATGGCCTCCATCTGGCAAGACTATCTCACCGAGGTTCTGGGGATCTCTCCCAAAAGCGGCCGGTTCAAGGTCCTGCGCCGGGAGATCGACGGCGCCGCGGGGTTTGACCTGATCTCGGAGAACTGGAACACCCTGCCCCCGGAGTCCCGGGCCGTGGCCTGGCAACGCCTGGTCACCGCCGCCCGGGATAAGCTCCAGGGGTTGGGCGACGCCTGCGCCCGCTGCGGCGAGTGCTGCGAGCAGGGCAGCCCTACCCTGCTCACCCCGGATCTGGCCCTGTTCCAACAGGATACCCTCACCTGGAATGAGGTCTACACCCTGCGGACCGGGGAGCAGGTCACCTCCCGGGACGGCAAGGTGACCACCCTGAAGGAGGAGCGCCTGAAGGTCCGGGAAGTGCCGGGCAGCCGGCAGTGCTGGTTCTATCTGGCGGCCACCCGGAGCTGCCGCATCTATGAGAACCGGCCCGAGCAGTGCCGGCGGCAGAACTGCTGGGGGGAGCCCCCCCGGCCGCCGGCCGCGGCCCAGCTCCTGAGCCGCCGGGACTTGCTGGCCGCAGTGCCGGAGGTCTGGGACCTGGTCTGCGCCCACCAGGAACGCTGCGACTGTGCAAAGGTGCTCCAGACCCTGGCCGCCCTGGACGCCGGGCAGGAGGAGGAGGCGGAATCCCTCTTTGAGGCGCTCCACTTTGACCACTACTTGAGGCAGATGCTGCTGGGCGACTGGGAGTTGAGCCCTGCGGCCACCGAGCTGCTCCTGGGCCGGCCCCTGGCGGAGTTCCTCAAGGGCCACGGCCTGGCGGCCACCCTCACCCCGGAAGGCGTCTTCCGCCTGGAGCCCCGGGAGCCGGCTTAATTTGGCCAAGAGACTGTCGGAAAAAGACTTCGAGAGAGGGGGCCAGACGACTTTCAACTCATTATGGGGGAACTTTTCATGATCGAGGAGCTCATCAAGGGAAATCGTAGTTTTCGGCGGTTTTACCAGGATACCGCCATCTCCTGGGACACCTTGAAGGGGCTGGTGAACCTGGCCCGGCTGTCCGCCTCCGCGGGCAATCTCCAGCCCCTGAAATATCTCCTGGCCAACGACCCCCAGGAGAACGAGGCCATCTTCTCCTGCCTGGCCTGGGCTGCGTACCTGACGGACTGGCCGGGGCCGGCGGAGGGAGAGCGGCCCGCGGCCTACATCATCATCCTGCACGACCGGGAAATCGCCAAAGAGGTGTGGTGCGACCACGGCATCGCGGCTCAAAGCATTTTCCTGGGAGCCCGGGCCCAGGGCCTGGGCGGCTGCATGCTCGGGTCCATCAATAAGGACCTGCTGCGGGAATTGCTGGCCATCCCCCCGAGATACGAGATCCTCCTGGTCCTGGCCCTGGGCCAACCCCGGGAAACCGTGGTCCTGGAAGAGGCGGGCCCTGGTGACAGCATCAAGTACTGGCGGGACGAAGAGGGGGTGCACCACGTCCCCAAGAGAAGGCTGGAGGATATTATCCTTAATGATTAGGCGGTGATGGTAATACCCAGGTCCGGGTGGCCGAAAAGGCGATGTTGGGGCTAAAGGCCACGGGCTGTTGGACCAAAGTCCAATGGCGCCGCCCTCTACCTCGCATTAGACCCCTTTACTGCACAAAAAAGGCAGGGTGACTGTCTGACCACCCTGCCTGCCTCAGAATGTCTGGGCCGGGAAACCGGCTAACCGGTCATATTAATTAAATCTAAGCGCCCAGGGCAGATGCGGCAATAGGGGCCGCGCTTTTCCAGGATAGCCTGCAGGCGTTCCATATTGCGGTCAATGGCCTTGCGGTAGAGATCCTGGTCTATCCCCCAGCGGACCCGGAAGTGATCACGCAGGTACCCATCCACCTGCCCCAATTCGGTGGCAAATCTCTTTTTAACCCCTTCCCAGAAGTCCGGGGTCTTTTTGAATAACTCAAACTCGTTGTCAAAGCCCGGAACCCCGCCTTCCTCATATTCATGAAAGAGGAAAGGAAGTTTTCCCAGGTAGTTATTATCGGCCATTTGGCCGAGGAGGTCCGCCGTTCCTAAAATCTTCCCGATAATTTCATGGGTCCGAGATTGGAATTCGATTTCCTGGATGTCCACCTCAAGGCCGGTACATCTTAAAAAATTGCGGCAGACTTCCGAATCCTCCAAGGAATATCCATGGTCAAAAAGATATTCTTCCATAAACTCAATACTGCGTTCTATATGGACGAGTGTATATTTGCCGCCGGTTCCCGTGTCGTCTGCCACCGTTTGGATATAGCCCGTATCATGCATGAGGGCGGAGATTAATCCGAGGGTGACGTCTCTCTCTTCAAAG
>DASWLF010000554.1:0-14608 GCA_036396255.1 Desulfobaccales bacterium | reverse complement strand
AATGGCATTGTATTCCTGGATCTTGTAGCGCAATCCGCCCGCCAGAAACGACGCCCCCAGCACCAGCAAGATGTTGCCGATGATAGAACCGGTAAGAGAGGCCTTGACTATGTCCAGGTAGCCGGCGCGCAGGGCCACTATGGCGATGATGAGTTCCGCGGCATTGCCGAAGGTGGCGTTTAAGAGGCCGCCGATGCCTTCCCCGGCCCGGTCGGCGATCTGCTCCGTGGCTTTCCCCATCCACCCCGCCAAGGGGATGATGCCCAGACAGGCGGAAAAGAAAATCAGGGTATGGGCCTGGGGCCGAAAATACTCAAAATAGAGAGAAAGGGGAATAAAAATGAGCAGCACGTTCAAAGAAAAGAAGAGTTTCAGGAAATTCCCTCCGGCGGTATTCACCTCTTGCTCCTTTGGAGGCAGTCATGCCTCATGTTTCTTGAAAGTTACCGTGGCCCTTTTCCCCTTATTTCCGGACTGGCCATCTCTACTGGTCCTCTTCTTGGCCAGCTTTAGGATACCAAGACCGTAAGCGTTTTTCGGCCCTGTGAGAAACTCTCTATCCACCTTGCCCTTCCAGGTGGTAATCTCCATGAAGCGTTTCGGTATGGAGACGCTGGCAGGATTGAAGCCGGTGGCCAGGCACACGCTTTCCCCGTGGGATTTTTCACGTAAAAGCGGCCATCCTTTAGAATCAGAAAGAACCAACGGGGCGGCAGGCTTATGCTTACCGCCCCGATTTTTCAGTCATCAGCGCCTGCCCCCACCACCGCCGCGGCCACCGCCGCCGCCACGACCTCCCCCTCCACCGCCGCCGGAGGGTCGGCTCATCCCGCCGCCACCACCGCCGCCACCGGAGGGGCGGGAAAAACTAGGGCTGGGCCGGGAGGCGGCGCTGGCCCGCTGAAAGTTCTGGGTGCGCGCTTCGCCCCGTTGTCGGGCCTGAAAGTCTCGATTGAGTTGGCCGGTATCCATGGAGGGACGGGCCGTCGGCCGTGAGGCCTCGGGCCTAGCTGCGGGCCGGGTTGCTTCCGGCCGGGCTGGGGGCCGTGCGGCTGGCTGGGCCGCAGGCCGGGTTGCCGGTCTTTCGCCCCCGGGTTTGGACCACTGGTTACCCTGGCGCTGCTGCCAGTTACCCTGGTTGTCTCGCTTATAGACATTGCCGTTTTTGTCGGCCAGAACGTTGTTTTGACCCCCTGCCGGCCGGACCTGAGGTTTAGCCTGGGCTGGCCTGGTCGCGGGCTTGGGTTTGGCCGCCTGGCCGGGCCGATCAGGTTTGGCCGCTGGACGTTCAGGACGAGCCGCAGGGCGTTCCGGCCGGGCGCCGGGCCCCTCGCCTGCCACCCCCCTCGCTGGGCGGGTGGCCGGTTGCCCGGTGCGGGAGGCCAGCCGATTCTCGTTGCCCGGGCGGTTATAGAGGTTCGGCCGGTTGGCGGGACTTACCACTGGATGGACAATGGGCCGACCGTCGGGCCGCCAGTCGGGAGGGCGTGGACCGGGCGGCCGCGGCCCCGGCGGCCCGGGCCTCGGGTTGATCACATTATTGTGGATATTGTTGATGTTGACGTTATTATAGCCGCCGGCGCCCCACCAGCCACCGCCGCCCCAGTAACCGTAGCCATGGCCCCACCAGTTGTCCGCAATGGCCGCCACTCCGATGCCCACCGCGGCGGCGGTCAGGCCGGCCACCAGCCAGGAGCCGGGATCATAATATGGGGTCTGATACCCCCAGGAACCGGCGTAGGGGTCATAGGCGGCGGCGTAGCCGTAGGTGGCGGGGGGTGGAATGTACGCCTCCGGGCTGGAATAACCCTCATAGCTGTACCCGGTGCCGTAAACCACCGTGCCGTTGTCCACGTAAGAGCCGGTGTAGCCCGGAGTGTAGCCCACGGTGACCGTGTCCTCGGTGGAATCGTACACCTTGACGTACTTGGCGTTGTAGTTGGGGTTGCTGGGGGGAATCTGGTCCACCTGTTTGGGCGGGGACACTGACACCTTCCAGGGGCCGTCGGGGGAGTCGGCCTCATACCACACTCCCTGGTCTACGGCATAGTATTTGGCCCCTTCCTTGAACACGGACTTGCCGGTGTTCACCGCGTATTCCAGGTCCGTCGCGGCGATCTTCTCGAACTTGGGCGCCCCGGCATATTCCACCTTGGTGGTGGCCTTTTTCCGGTCAACTGCCGCGGTCTGGGGGATGGAGTTTTCCAGGACCGCTTCCTTGGCCTGGGAGGTGCCGGCCACGTTCACCAGGACGAAGCCCTTCACCGAGTTTTCCGGGATCTTGGCGAAGTCGGCGGGTAGCTGGTTCGGCGCCACGTAGGTCCAGGGTCCGTCGGCCAGGGCCTTAGTCTTAAACCAACGGCCGGAAAGGAGCGCATAGTATTCCTGGGTGGCGGTGTCCATAAAAATATTGTTCTCAGTATTGCTCACGTAAAGGAGATTGGTGCCGGTAATTGGGGTGTACTGGGGGTCGCCCTGGGTGGCCAGGAGTTCCGCGGGCACGGTGCTGACCAGGACTGCCGGCATCTTGTCGCCCTTGGCCTCCACCTTCTTGGCCGCGCCCTTGTCTTTAGCCTTCTCGACCTTTTGGACTTCTCCTTCTAAGGATTTCAGGGACTCCGGCAAAGTCTCCATATCCTTCCACGGCCCCTTCAGGTCGGCGGCGCTGAGCCAGTCATCCCCGCCCCTCAGATAATAGGTCTTGGCGGGTGGATTATAGAGCATGATAAAAGGGGTATTAGCCACCCGCATGAGGGAGGATTTGGGGACCGGCATGAGCTTGGGGTCCCCATCCAGGAGCACCAGGACCGTAGGGTGCGTGGAGAAAATAATTTTGGGAGGCTCGTTTTTCAGACCCTGGTCCCCGGCCTGGGCCTTTTCCACGACCTCCAGGGCGGCCAGTAGCCGGTCCAGGGAGATGGGGATGCTCCAATCCTCTATTTCAGTATTCAGGAAAGTCGTCAACTTCTCCAACTGCTCCGGCTTGGCCTCTGGAAACTTGGCCTCCGTGACCTTGACGTCATCGATGGTGGCCATGCGAGTGTCCCGGTCTACGGCCACCTTGGCCGCGAGCCACATGGCCCCGAACACCGGGGCCTTCCAATCCTTTTTCTTAACCGAAACCGCCGCCCGGGCCGTGAGCTTGTCGTCCTTGAAGTCCTCCAATTGGGGCTGGTACATGACCACGGTCCCCTTAGGGTGCTCGAAGCGTTTAGGCCACTTATCTTTGGACTCTTGGGCCGCAACCGCCTGGCTGCCTAAAACCAGCATCAGGACCAGGGACAAAACGGTAAGGGCAACCTTAACCATTAAGTGCCACTCCGGGCGTTCTCTGTCCATAAGCAAAGACTCCTCTCAAGTAATCATTTTGAAATAATAACCACTGGGGTTCCCATGTCAATTGGTCGATTCCCCTGCCGGCCGAGCAGCCAGGCGGAAAGGCCGGACCACCACAATACCCCCAGCAGCGATCAATCCATCATGCCGATGCGCTTATCCACCTTTTCCACCACCTTGATCCCCTGGGCCTCTAATTGCTTCCGGGCCAGGGGCGAAACCGTGCCGGTCACCCAGAGTTCAAACTTGCCCGGGCCCCGGCTGCCCGTCTGGTGACCGGCCAGGGTATTTTTAACCACCCGCTCGGCCCGCACGCTCCATACCCCATAGTCCAGGGGGAAGGGGATAAGCACCGTGCCGTTGGCCGCCCGGGCCAGGAGGATCCCCGGCACCACGATCTCCTGAATGGGGGAGACCGTTTGCTGATAGGCCGCCAGGATTTCGGCCATGTTTTGCATAAAGTTGGCCGAGTCCTCGTCATCCGCCCGCAGGGCAAAATTGATGAAGGCCTCCCGTCCCCGGGCTCGGGACAACTTTTCAAGGCTTGCCACGATAACGGTCTTATGGCGAGGACTGAGCTGAGAATGATTGAGGAATCTCTCCGTCAGGCTCCGGTCCACCCCCATGGCCTGGAGCTTCCGTTCGTTGGTATTACGAAGCCCGCTGGGCGATTCATCCCGGAGCAGCCGGTTGACTTCCCCGGCGGTTTGAGACATCCTGCTGATACCCACCACGGTTCCGCCGCCATATGGAATAGCCGCCGAGACCCCCAGGGACCCCAGGGCTTGGGCCTTACTCAGGCTGTCCAATTCGTTTTGCAGCACCCGGTTGGAGGAATACACATCCACTCCCAGGTCATAGGCGATTTTCCGCTTGGCGTCGGAGACATTTAAAAGCTGTTGGCCAACGGGGTCCCGCCGGGGGTCACGCGGTTTCTGAAGGCCCGTGGCGATGTTATCGAAAAGCTTGGCCACCCCTTTAGGGACGCTTGTCAGGGTGCTGCCAGGGTCAGCGACGAGATTGGCCCCAAACTCCAGGGTCTCTTGCGCCTTGCCTTTTACCCCTTTCGCGAAGGCCTCGCCTCTACTCATTTTTTTCAGAGCGGCAATGGCCTGAATTTCCTTGATGAGCTTGCGGAGGCCGTATTCGCCGGTGACCGGGAAAGTCCCGTAATCCGAATTCACCGTGAATCGGAGCATGTAGCCGTCCGCCGCCACCCGGTCCTGCACCCTAAAGTGCGGGCCGGACCTCAGGTTAGGCGGCAACACCCCGGAGGCCCGCTTGTCGCTGGGCGCTTCGTACTTGGCGGCGCCGAGGGCCACTCCGCTGGAGAGGATTAATGTGAAAAGTATGAAGGTTAACAAACCCGGCAAAAGGTCCCATGCCGCTTTCCCTATCTCTTGGCCCCAGTTTTTCATCAGCTTTTCCCCTTAGATATCAGCATTCTTTTTTTCTTCAGTCCTTACTTCCTAAAGAGAGGTCTTCCCGGCGGCCTGGCCTTCTCTTCGGCCTCGATGGCCTGCTTTAGTCTCGGTGGATACTTCATCCAGGGATAGCCGCGGCGCCCCAGGTCGTATCCCAAATTAAAGAGCTGGTTCATGTAATTCCGGTCAAATTCTTCCTTGCGCTAAACGTTGAAGTCCCCCGGAATGACCGCCAGGTTGAAGTCCACCCCGTCCACCTTGCTCATGGTGTAAATCCGGTACAGGTCGCCAACCCCCTGGTACTTGATGATGGTGCTCAGGGCCCGTTGGGTGATGCTTTTGAGTCCCGCTTCGGTCAGGCCCCACTCGGGTTGGGTCTTGCTGTTGCGCACGATGAACATCCGCATGGGGCGGGGTTTGGCGTCCTTTCCCCGCACTTTGACCTGCCCCCAGTATTTGTACCAAGTTTTAAGTTAGGATGGGGGTCAAGTCAAGCCAGAGATCATGACGGGGCATAGTTTAACCAAGATCTCGGGAAATCACCCGTTTGGCCTCAGGTGCTGGTGGTCGATAGCTTGCCAGGAGCGGCAGTTATCGTTGGAGAGGCAAAAATGGGAGAGATGATCTGGATAGCTTGAATTTTTAGCGATCTGATAAGGCTTTAATGATAGCAGTTATCTTCTCTTTAGTGAAGAAATTTTAGAACCAAGTGAAGGGACTTGGTTGGACTTCTGGTCAATCCCGGCTTGTCTCGGTTGAGAAAAAGTTTCGTGAACAGATAGCGCTCCGGTGCTGGGGGGGCCACGGTGAAGTTATGAATTACCTTTCACCCTACCAAACATAATGGCCAAGGGAGGGGCAAGAGCAAAAGTGGGCGGCCCCCCCTCCCTTGAATCCATCTGAGTTATTCACCGGTCAGTTCTTCCCGACCAAACCTGCGAATCCTGATAGATAGTCAGCAACCTAGATTACCCCTTCAGGAGATTGGTCTTGAGGCAGAGGGGTATTCCCGGAAGCATCGGGGTGGCGAAAACTGGGCTTAGCGCCAGTCTGACCCGCAGGGATGGTGGTATTATGGGAATAGCCCGACGACCTGGGGGCAATATTGGGAGATTGAGGATGGACCGGATAGCCGGCACGATTATAAGAAGAACCAGGAATATTATGCTGACCCCCATTGGGCGGCTGTTGCCACTGATGCTGGTCATCATTCCGCCCATAGGCATTCCGGTGCTGGTCCCACGGGCGTTGTTGGCCATTCCAGCCGTAGGCATTTCGGTGCTGGCCCCACTGACCCTGATGAGCATTCTGTCCGTAGGGATTCCGGTGCTGGCCCCACTGACCCCGGTGATCATTCCAGCCGTAGCCATTTCTATGCTGGTCCCACGGGCGTTGATGGCCATTCCAGCCATAGGCATTCCGGTGCTGGCCCCCCCACTGGCGTTGGTGATCATTCCAACCATAGCCATTGCCGCGGGGTTGCTGCCAATGACGGTTTTGGGCATTCCAGCCATAGGCATGGCCGGGGTGCTGCTGCCACTGACGCTGATGGCCATTCCAACCATAGGCATTGCCGCGCGGTTGCTGCCACTGACGGTTTTGGGCATTCCAGCCGTAAGCATTGCCGCGGGGTTGCTGCCACTGACGGTTTTGGCCATTCCAACCATAGGCATTGCCCCGCGGTTGCTGCCACTGATGCGTCTGACTATTCCCACCGTTAGCAAAGGCACGCGGCTGGGGCCGGGTGAAAGCCTGACGATTCGGCTGCGGGGCAAACGTACGATTAGGTCCGGCCTGGGCGCTCAGGGGGCTCAGCGCCATAAACAGAGCCATCGGGAGAATAACGCTCCACCATCTTTCCGTTCTCATTTAATTGTCCTCCTTTAAAAAATTCTGCACTCCGGATTTGTTTGTAATTTAGTAGGCCGCCCGTGTGAAAAGGTTAATTGAATCTTTCCGAATTATTAAAAATTAAATTGTAATTGGCCGGATAAGCCCGGAGTTGCGGGCTGGGAGAAAAAGGGTTGGGGTTGCTGGTAAGGAATTCCAATGATGGGAGCAACGGGTGCGACATAGGCGACCGGTGGTCCTGCGTGGTGCGCATAGTGACGGGGATGGTGTGGACCCATACCGGAGCGCCGGAAATGCTTATAGTGGCGGTCAAAGCCATGATGCCTTGGGCCACCCCACCCATAGGCATTCCCACGGGGGTGGTGATATTTCGGGTGATACCTAAAATGTGAGTATGGTTCGGCTTGGGCGCCCAGGGGGTTTAAGGCCAGGATAAGGCCCATCATCAGGATAACGCTCAACCATCTTCTCAGGTTCATTGGCTTTCCCTCCGGAAAATATTTTGCAACCTGTATTTACTAATTGGAAAACAGTCGGCCGGAAAGTGTTAAGAGAGATTATTTGTTTGATGGCAAGGAATTACTACTCATTACTCAGGATTGCTAAGACCGAAATTTCATAGAATTCGTAATAGTTGAGGATTTGAAACCCATAGAAAAGTATCCGGCTCATCACTCTTCCATGGTCATTATAAGCATAGAAAAATGGTCATTCCGTGCATCTGACCCATGGATCCGGTCTCGGGAGCAGGCATCCTTTTTGAAACCAACCTCATCAACTATTACGAAATCAATTAACCAGGACCCTTAAGGCGGAAGGCAAGGTCCGCCATGGCCCTGCCTTTTTTGTTGCCAAAATGGAATTAGTTGATACCTTGATAGGATCGACACTTATTATCGGAGTAATAAAAATAACAGATATGATCTGATAATTTAAACATGAATAGCCACCGGACTTGAAATTTTTCCAAAAATTTGCTACTTAAAAATTTAAAAAATAACAGCCGTCAAACTAATGAAGAAATATCTTTTTTTGATTTCCATTACTCTGTTTACTCATATCTATGCTTTACATACTGCCGCAGAGGACGTATTCAAGCAGTATGAAAAAGTAATTTGGATTAACCAATTAAAGCAGGTTGGAGTGGCCTACGAGCAAGGGAGAAAGCTTTTCGAATTCCCAGTAATGACAGGGGATGATGAAGACACAACGGACCCAGGAATTTATGTTGTAAAGGTAAGGGATGATAATTATTATTCACGAAAATACGACACGCCAATGCCGTACTCCATATTTTTTGATATCAAACGGAAAAAAGCTATTCACGAAGGGGAAGTGCCTCCGCCCGCCGAAAAAAGAGAATTTGCAACTCATGGTTGTGTTCATGTAGAGCGACCATACATTGAATGGTTGTATGATTGGACAGAGGAAGGAAAAACAGTTGTTGTAATTCAAGGATGGAGAACAGGTGATTAAGTCAGGTTTCTTAATATAGGCATTGCTCCTTTGCGTTCAACGGCTCTGAATCTCTAAACCCTGGGCAAACTTTAAGACAAAAAGTTAAGATATAAGGTGGATAGATTGAATTTTCAGCGGCTTGATAAGTTTCTAGTCATAGCAGTACCCCGCGATTTAACGAAAGTCAGCTTACTTTAACTCTCCCGCGGAGTTCATCGAGTAAAAGGGGGATAATTTCTCGCTGATCACCCACGATGGCGAGGTCGGCAACCTCAAAGATCGCGGCCTTGGGGTCGGTGTTTATGGCCACCACGAATTCGGCTTCGTCCATGCCCACCACATGGTGGGACATGCCAGAGATGCCCACGCCGATATAGAGGCGGGGTCTCACGGTCTTGCCGCTCTGGCCGATCATCTGCTCCTCGGAGGCCCAGCCCTCATCCACCGGCGGCCTGGTGGCGCCCACGGCCCCGCCCAGGAGTCTCGCCAACTCCTCGAGGAGTTTCCAGCCTTCCGGGCTCCCGACGCCAAAGCCCCCCGCCACCACTACCTCCGCGGTTTCCAGCGGCAGTTCTTGGGGCTCTTCCCGGTGGACCTCCAGGACTCGCGGTCCTGATAGGTCCAGGTCCTCACTCGGGGTTAACGGGATAACCTGACCGGACCTGGGGGCAGGTTGAGGTTTTTGCATGACCCCCGGCATTACGGTAGCCATCTGCGGCCGGTGCTCCGGGGTCTTGATGGTGGCCACCACGCCGCCGCCCCAACCCGGCACCATCTGGAGGAGATGGCCGTCGGCGTCGAGCTGAAGATCGATGCAATGGGCGGAGAGACCGGTTTTGAGCCTGGCGGCCAGCCTCGGCGCCAGTTCCACTCCCAGGCTGGTGGCCCCGAACAGCATGATGTCGGGCTGGCGGGTTCGGCACGCCTCGGCCAGGACCTGGGTATAGGGCAGCAGGCGATAGGGCTCCAACGCCGGGTGGTCTGCCACTAGGACAATATCCGCTCCAAAGGATATCAAGGTATCGGCTAGTGGCAGCACGCCGTCGCCCAACAACAGGGCGGCCACCCGGGCGCCTCCAGTGTTGGCTAGCTCCCGGGCCTTCCCCAGCAATTCCAGGCCGACATCGTGGACCACGTTGCGCCGCTGCTCGATGAACACCCAAATCTGCGGCTCTCCCATGAAGTATGGTTTCCTTATATGAACCCTAACTGGCGGATCTTGTTCGCAAGTTGGTGAGCAATCTCTTCGGGACTCCCTTCCAGGCGCAAACCCTGGCGGCCCTTTTCCCGCAGCAGCATGTCAGCCATTTTGGTGGGAGACCCTCCGAGGCCGATGCGGGATTCATCCAGGTTCAGATCGGTGTTGGTCCAGGTGGAAATTTCCCGCTTTTCGGCGGCCAGTATTTCCAGAAAAGAAAGGAAGCGGGGCTTGTTGGCCTTCTTGGTGAAGGACAGGAGTAGGGGCGGCTCGGCCGCGAGTTTCACATACCCCTGTTCAATTTTTTGGGTTACCACCATGCGCTTATCCTGTTCAAGCTCCATATGGGCCACATGCATGATGTTGGGAATACCGAGGAATTCCGCAATTTGCGATGGAACTTGGGCGGTGGAGCCGTCGAGCGTGTAATTTCCGCAGCAAATAAGGTCAAAGGGGCCGATGCGCCGTATTGCCTCGGTCAGGATAAGGGCCGTGGCCAGGGTGTCCGAACCGGCGAAGGCCTTGTCCGAGAGCAGCACCGCCCGGTCGGCGCCCATGGCCAGGGCTTCGCGCAAGACGGGGCGGGCGTCACGGGGGGCCATGGAAAGGAGCACCACTTCGGCGCCGGAAACATCCTTGATTGCCAGGGCGGCTTCGAGAGCGTGCCTGTCCAGCGGATTGATAACACTGGGAATGCCCTCTCGAATCAGGGTCTTGGTGACAGGATCCATACGGAGCCGGTCCCACACTTTCGGGTCCGGGACCGGCTTCACACAGACAATCACCCTTTCCATGGCCCGCTGCCGTTAGCCTTTCTTCTGGAAGGGCGCCAGGGCCGCCCGGCCCACTACGACCTTACCGATTTCGCCGGTGCCGCCTGCCGAGATGGTTACCATGGCGTCTCTAAGGAGCCGTTGGACCTTGTATTCCAAGGTGATACCGTTGGCGCCGTAGATTTCGATGGCCTTCTTGGCACACTGCGCCGCGGCTTCGCAGGTATAGGACTTGGCTATGGCGCTTTCCGTGTCAAACCGCATATTCTGGTCCTTCATCCAGCTCGCCCGGTAGCACAGCAGCCGGCAGATATCCAGTTGCGTGTAAATCTCCGCCACGTAAAAGCTAATGGCCTGGAGGGCCGCGATGGGCTTGCCGTACAGCACTCGTTCGCTGGCGTATTTGGCGGCCTCTTCATAGCAGGCCTGAAGTATCCCCAGAGCCACTGCGGCCATGCCGGTTCTACCGCTTTCACTGACGGTTTTCAGGGCCACCCCCAGGCCGCCGCCTTCCTGACCCAGAAGATTATCCTTGGGAATCTCGCAGTTATCCATTACCAGTTCTCCGGTATTGGCGCCCCTGAGACCGAATTTATGCTCCTCTCGTCCCGGTTTGGCGCCGGGCGCGTCCTTGTCCACGATAAAAGCCGACAGACCTTTGGGGCCCTCGCCGGTTCTGGCGATCACGATCCAATAATCGGAAGTGTGGGAATTGGTGATCCAGCACTTTCTGCCGTTGAGGATATACTTGTCGCCTTTCAATTCAGCCGAGGATTGCATCCCTAAAACGTCTGAGCCCCCGGATGGCTCGGTCACCGCCACGCAGCCCATGGTTTCGCCTCGGGATAGGGGAGGGATGTACTTTTTCTTCTGAGCCTCGGTGCCGAAATCATTGAGGGCAGCGATGGCCATGTGGTGGACCTGCATTCCCATGGGAATCGCGGCGCAAACCCGGGACAGTTCCTCCAGCACGATGGTTCTGGCCAGATACCCCAGGCCTAAGCCCTCATATTCCGGTGGGGCGATGAGGCCGGTGATTCCCAGCTTGGCCATGGGTTTCAAAAGATCCATGGGGAATTCCCCGGTCTTTTCCATAGCCTCTATCCTGGGGGTGATCTCACTTTCGGCGAATTCCCGGGTTGACTTTCTGAGCAACTCCTCTCGTTCACCCAACTTGAAATCCATAGCGGCTCCTCCTTTTCATTCTTGGCAGTTGAGACCGACCGGTCCCCCTTGGCAAGGGAAAAAATGCCTCACTTCGGTAGAGAAAGCAGGCCCCTCTTTTAGGTGCTTATCATGCTTAAGTAATCGATAATGGCCTCTATGTTGTGATCCAGACGCTTCCTGGACTTGTCAGAGGTGTAGGTGACACAAGTACCCACAATGCCCGAGAAGATCATCTCGGCCACCAAACCCGTATCAATGCCATCCTTCAGTCTGCCGGCGGCCTTTTCCTGGTCCATCAGACGCTTGATCATGCCCCTGAACCTCTCAAAGCCTTCGTTCACCTCCCGGGCCAGGTGCGGTTGCTGGTCGTTCAATTCCACCGCCAGATTGACAAAAATGCAGCCGCCGGGAAAGTTCTCCAAGTCGGCCAGGTAATGATC
Source organism: Desulfobaccales bacterium (assembly GCA_036396255.1). Taxonomy (GTDB): domain Bacteria; phylum Desulfobacterota; class Desulfobaccia; order Desulfobaccales; family 0-14-0-80-60-11; genus DASWLF01. Next base: position 2,961 of record DASWLF010000554.1, on the reverse strand, counting down.
CCGGTAGTTGGTGAGGAGCTTCTTGATCTTTTCCAGGGGGCGCTCCAACTGGTTGAGGCCGGCCAGGTTGCGCTGGCGCCAGATCTGGCGGGCTTCGCTCAGGGCTGCCAGGAATAGGTCCTCTTTACTCTTGAAGTGATTGTACAGCCCCCCCTTGGAGGTCCCCACCGCTTCCAGGATGTCATTAATGGAGGTGCTCATGAAGCCCTTGGTGGAAAATTGCCGCAGGGACTCATGAATAATTTTTTCTTTGAGCGTCATTCTTCAAAAACCCCATAAGACAGACCGGTTGGTCTCTGACCATAGAACAGTAATTTTCTCCGGTCAACGTATTTCTGAATCTCAGCTGAAATAGGGTTAGGAGGAAAAACAACTAACTTCCCATTATCCGCACCTTCCAACGGGTTGGGCTATTATCCTGATATCTGGAGAATTTTGGTGGGGGGGATCAAATCTTGATTATTGCCAATTAGCTGGCTGGGGTAAAGCGGCTTCTGGGTGGGAGACCTTGAACTACCGCAATGGGGAAAACTTAGAACCTGAAACCTTAACTCACTTCTCCTCCATCACCGTAACCGCTTGCCATTCCGGGTGCGGGGGCGTTGCCTGGTGCTTCTGGGCCAAGGCCAGATAGCGCCGGGAAGGGGCATCGTCAGGCTGCACCTCCAGGGCCTTCTCAAAGGCAGCGATGCTGTCGGGCCAGCGCATTTGCCGATACAGGGCCAAACCCTGGTGGTAGGCTGTAAGGAAGCGGGCCAGTTCCGGGTCCGGCTCCCCCTCGCCCATCACTTCGAAGATGTCGGAGGCCTGGGCCTTGCCTTTGACCTTCACCCGATCCACATCCCTGAGGATAAAGCCATTTTCCAGGGCCTCGGCCGTGGCCTGGCTGATGAGGATATTGGTGCCGTAATACTTGGTCAGGCCCTCCAGGCGGGAGGCCAGGTTGACGTTGTCGCCGATGGCGGTATAGTCGAACAGCCGGTCGGAGCCCATATTCCCCACGGCCACCGGTCCGGAGTTAACCCCCACCCCGATCCTGAGGGGCGGGCGGCCCTGCTTGGCCCATTGCCGGTTGAGCTCTTCCAGGGTGTCCTCCATCTGCAGGGCGGCGCGGCAAGCCTGGCGGGCATGGTCCGGCTGTTCCAACGGCGCCCCGAACAACGCCATGATGGCATCCCCCATGTACTTGTCGATGGTGCCGCCCTGGTCGATGATGATGTTGCTCATGGGGTTCAAGAAATCGTGGAGCAGCTTCACCACCCCCTCGGGATCCAGGTGTTCCGACATGGTGGTAAAACCCCGGATGTCGGTGAACAGCACGGAAATCACCCGCCGCTCGCCCCCCAGCCGCAAGGCCTCGGGATGTTTCAGCATTTCCTGCACCACCGCCGGGGCTACGTAGGACTCAAAGGCCTTGCGGATGCGCAGCCGCTCCCGCTCCTCGGCCAGAAACCGCTGCATGGTGATGCCCAGATAGACCCCCACAATTTCCATCAGGGGGTAAAACAGCTCCAATTGTATGCCCAGGCGGCTGAACAGGAAATAATTGCTGAAGGTAACGCCTTCGATGAGCAGGAGGGTGAAAACAAAGGCCCAGGCCGCGGAAAGTTGGGGCAGCAACAGACCCAGCATTACCCCCAGGCTCAGGAGGATCAGGAGCATCAGGGGCAGCCCGAACTTGGGGACTCGGATGAAATTGTGCCGCAAGAGATTGTCCAGGACCGTGGCCTGGACTTCCACTCCCGGGGAGACGCCGGAGAACGGGGTTACCCGGAGATCATAAATCCCCACGGCCGTGGCCCCCACCAGGACGATTTTGTCCTTCAGGGCCTCGGCCGGCAAGCTGCCTTCCATGAGGGTTTTGGCGGAGTAGGTGGGCACCATCCCCGGAGGCCCCAGGTAGTTGATGAGCATGCGGCCGTGGCGGTCCACCGGGATCTCCAATTTACCCAGGCGGATATCTTCCACCCCCACCTGGGAGATGGTCAGGTATGACGTGGGGTTGCCCAAATAATGGGCCAGGGCCACCAGGCTCATGGGGGCGAAGAAATCGGCGCCGTAAAGGATGGTCATGGGGAACCAGCGCACCGTGCCGTCCACGTCCGGCATCATGTTGAAGTAACCGGCCCCGGCGGCGGCCTCGCTGATCTTCGGGAGGTTGAGTTCCACCCCGTCGGCCCCGATGAGCGGCACCCGGGAAGGCTCGGTATCCAGCAAGCGCACCACATTATAGGTGGAGGCCCGGATAAAGGAGGGGGCCATCAACTGCGACTTCTCCACGCCCCCGGCGGTGCCTCCCACCTTCCGGAAGAAAAATCCCAGGATGGTGGGCGGTTCTTTGCTGATGATATCCGCCAGGATGCGGTCCACATCCAGCCGCTGTTGCTCTTTTTCCAGCAGGGCGACGATATCCTCGGAATCCCCCCGCTTGGCGATTTCTTGGCAGAGGTTGGCCAGGGTTCGCATCGTGGCCGTCTCTTGCTTTTCGGCAAAGATGATGTCCAGGACGATGACCCGGGGACCGGCCTCTTGAACCCGCGATACCAGGCGGGCCATGTCGTCCCGGGACCAGGGCCAGCGGCCCACCGATTTCAGGCTGTCATCGTCGATGCCCAGGATGACCACTTCCTGGCTGGCGGGCTGCGGCCCCCGCACCCGGAACTTGAGGTCGTACAGCTTCAGTTCCATGAATTCGGTGAAGGTGGGACGCCAGAGCAGCAGGATGGAGACCAGCAGGGTGACGCCGGTGACCCAGCGAATGATGGGAGATTTTAAGATGGAGCCCAACCGCTGCAACATGGCCTGGGTTCTGGACCCGCCTCAGAAATGAATGATGGAGGTGTTCCCCTTAGGAAGCCATATTAGCAGAGGCGGCGGCTGGATGCAAGAGCAGGGCCGCAGCCAGGCCGGAAGCCTGGCTGCGGCCTGGTTCGGTCCCAACGGCTGCTGGCGCGGCCGCAA
>DASWLF010000553.1:0-2059 GCA_036396255.1 Desulfobaccales bacterium | reverse complement strand
TTCACCATGCGCTACAACCTCTACCGCTCCGTTCAGATCAATGCCGTCAATGCGCCCGGTTACAGTTCCACCCAGGGGATGAAGGCCCTGGAGGAAGTCTTCAAAGAGACCATGCCGGCTGAAATGGGCTACGATTATCTGGGTATGTCCTATCAGGAGAAGAAGGCCCAGGAAGGCGTGCCCGCCTGGGTCATCTTCGCCCTGTCGCTGTTGTTCGTGTTCTTGATCCTGGCGGCCCAGTACGAGAGTTGGTCCCTCCCCTTCAGCGTGCTTTTGGGCACTCCCGTTGCGGTCTTTGGGGCCTTTTTGGGGATATTCCTGCGGGGTATGGAGCTTAACCTCTATGCTCAGATCGGCTTGATCCTGCTCATCGGCCTGGCGGCGAAAAACGCCATCCTTATCGTCGAGTTCGCCAAGGTGGAATACGAGAAAGGCAAGGATTTCGCCGATGCGGCCCTGGAGGGGGCGCGCCTCAGGCTCCGCCCCATTCTCATGACGAGCTTCGCCTTTATCCTGGGGTGTATACCTCTGGCCCTGGCCTCGGGCTCCGGGGCCATCGCCCGGAAGGTCATGGGCACCGCGGTGATTGGCGGCATGGCCGCGGCAACAATCATCGCCATTTTCCTCATCCCGGTCACCTTTTATGTGGTGGAAAAATTTTCTCACCGTAAAGGCAAGGAACACCCGGGGCCTGCCGCCGCCATGGCCGATCCCCCTGGCGATCAAGGAGAAAAGTCATGAGGACCTGGCTGACCATTCTTCTACTCATGCTGATTTGCGGCTGCGCCGTGGGCCCGGACTACCAGCGGCCCGCTTATCCGGTGCCGGACAATTTCCGGGGCCAAGGGCCGGATATCCCCACGCAACCGGCCGAGGCTTCTTTCGGAAATCTGATGTGGTTTGAGGTCTTCAAGGACGAGAAGCTCCAGGAGCTCATCAAGATCGCCCTCCAGGAAAATTATGACGTTATGATCGCGGCCCAACGGGTCCTCCAGGCCCGGGAACAGGTGGTCATCCAGCGATCCTTCCTCTTTCCCTCAGTGAATCTGGGCGTTCAAATGGAGAGCATCCGGACTTCGGAGCGGGGCTTCACGCCGGGGGTCCCTCGCACGGAGCGCCTGGCCGGCCTGGTCTTCGGCGACCTCTCCTGGGAACTGGACTTCTTCGGTCGCATCCGCCGGGCCACGGAAGCAGCCCGGGCCGAGTTTTTCGCCTCTGAAGAGAACCGCAAATTTGTTATCCAGGTTTTGGTGACCGACCTGGCCCGGGCTTACATCGAGCTCAGGGCACTGGACCAGCAGCTCGAGATCAGCAACCGCACCGTGAAGGTTCGGGAAGAATCCCTCAAGCTGGTGAAGGCGCGCTTCGACTATGGTTGGGATTCCCTGACACCCGTGCTCATGACGGAAAATCTGGTATATGGGGCCCGGGCCGTGGTTCCCGACCTGAAGCGGGCTATCGAACAGAAAGAAAACCGGATCAGCGTCTTGCTGGGGCGGAACCCGGGACCCATCACCCGGGGTAAATCTCTGCTGGAGCAGGATTTAACCGTCACCATCCCTCCAGGACTAACTTCTAATCTCTTGGAGCGGCGCCCCGACATCCGCTTTGCCGAGCAGACCCTGGTGGCGGCCAACGCCCGCATCGGCCAGGCCAAGGCCTTGCTTTTCCCCAACATCCGGATTACCGGCGCCTCCGGATGGGAGTCCGCGGCCTTGAAAAGCCTGTTCACCGGGCCGGCCAGTTTCTGGGATATTGTTTCACCTGGAATAACCCAGCCGATCTTCCAAGCGGGGCGGCTCCGGGCCGGGGTCCGGGCGGCGGAGGCCGTGAAACAGGAAGCCCTTCTCACCTACAAAAAGTCCATTCAGCAAGCCTTCCAGGAAGTGTCCGACTCCCTGGTGGGGGTGCGTATGCTTAAGGAAGTGCGCCTCGAATCAGGGAAACAGGTTAAAGCTTTGAGCCAGCAAACCGATCTGGCCTATCAGCGCTATTATGGGGGAGTGACCCCCTACCTGGAAGTGCTGGATTCGGACCGGCAGTTATTTGAGTCCGAGCT
>DASWLF010000552.1:0-8238 GCA_036396255.1 Desulfobaccales bacterium | reverse complement strand
GACACGCCCCGGCTCTGGAGGTGCCGCCGGAGAGAATCCCACTCGTCCGGGGCGTAACCCAGGCGGAAGGACCGGATCACTTCCTCGGTGAGGCCCCGCTGGGCCAGGTACTCCCGGCCGGCCTTACCCTGGGGGCCGTTCAGGGTGGCCTGGTAGAAGGCCGCGGCCAGTTGATTGATCTCGTAGGCCAGGGTGCGCTTTTTGGCCTGCTGGGACCCTTCGGGGCCCAGGTCCTTGAAAGTTATGGGAATGCCGTAGCGCCGGGCCAGCTCCTGCACCGCCTCGGGAAAGCTCAGGCGGTGGTACTGCATGAGGAAGGAAAAGATGTTGCCGCCGGCGCCGCACCCGAAGCAGTGGAAAATGCCTTTTTCCGGCGCCACCGTGAACGACGGGGTGGTGTCGGCGTGGAAGGGGCAAAGGCCCACCAGGTTCTTGCCCCGGACCTGGAGCTTGACGTACTGACCCACTACCTCCTCCAGGGAAGCGGCGTCTTTGATCTCCAGGAGCTTGTCTTCCGGGATGAACGGCATTTAGTTACCGGTTTTCTGTTTTCTGTTTTCTGTTTTCTGTTTAAGGTCCATTGTAAAAAAGTTCGGAAAGAAGCAGCATTTAGTTAACCCATTGATAATAATTTTTAAAACGGGTGGCACAGGCTTCCAGCCTGTGCTTGGGTTTCCTGTCCTCTTAATAAAATTCGGCAACATTGCGACTTTCTTAAACCCGAACCGCTGAAACTTCTTAGCATTACTGGGATTTCTATGGTGGGGCGGGCCTCCGCGCCCGCCACCTTAATGGTGGGCCGTGCCCACCCTACATTTTCTTTGGTGCGCAGGGCGCACCCTACATTATTTTTCGCCTCTTCGCCTTTTCCCCTTTTCGCCCTAGTCTTTTAAGTCCACCACCGTGACGCCGGGGTTGGCGTCGGCGTGGAGGTCTTTCACCGCCTGGTGGTGCTTCAGGTGGTCCCAGACGGCCCGTTTGAGGGCGCCGGTGCCCACCCCGTGAATGATGTCCACCTTCTCGGCGCCCTGGAGCAGGGCCTGGTCCAGCAACCGGTCCACCAGGGGCAGGGCCTCATCCACCCTCAAGCCCACCACGTTCAGGGTGGGGAGCTGCTCCGGCGGCCGGTGGTAGACCGGGGCGCCGCCTGCAGGAGCCACCTCGCCGGCTGCGGCCCCCCCGGGGGTCAACTCCTCGGGGTGGACCCGGATCTTCACCTTGCGGACCTGGACTTCCAACCGCCCGTCCCGGCTGTCGGTGGTCAGGATCTTACCCGTCAGGCCCAGGGCCGGGAGAAAAACTTTTTGGCCCACCCGGTACTCCGGGGCGGCGGGAGGGGCGACCGCGGGGCCGGGGGTCAAATCTTGCAGCAGCCGGGCCTGGAGCTGGGAGAACTCCTGGCGCAGCCGGCCCCAGGGCTCCCGGGCCGCTTGCAGCCTTTTTAAAATCTCCTTGAACTCCGCCTCCGCCTCCTTGATGCGGGCCAGGGCCTGCCGCCGGACTTCCCCGGTTATCCGAGCCTGTTCCGTCTCCAGCTTGAGGCGCAAGTCCTCCAGCTCCCGGGCCTGCTCCCCCAGCTCCTTCTCCCGGCGGGCCAGCTCCAGCTCCTGATGGGTCAACTGCTCCTGGGCCGCCTCCACCTCGGCCAGCAGGCGGTAGGCCCGGAGCTCCTCGGCGTCTAAGTAACCCTCGGCCTGCTCCAGGATCTCCGGGCTTAAACCCAGTTCCCGGGCGATCTTCAGGGCGTTGGAGGCCCCGGCCACCCCGTAGGCCAGCCGGTAGGTGGGCCGCCTCGTCTCCTCGTCAAAGACCACGGCCACATTTTCAAACCCCGGGCGGCGCTGGGCGAAGCCTTTCAACAAGGGCAGGTGAGTGGTGGCGGCGCCGTAAGCGCCTCTCTGGTAAAAGGCCTGGAGCAGGGCCAGGGCCAGGGCCCCGCCCTCGGTGGGGTCCGTGGCGGTGCCCAGCTCGTCCAGCAGGATGAGAGCCCGGCCGGGCAAGTCAGCAAGCATGGTTAAGGCCCGCTTCAGGTGGGCCGAGAAAGTGCTCAAATCTTGCTCCAGGTCCTGGGGGTCGCCGATGTCGGCAAAGACCGCCTCAAAGGGGCAAAACTCGCTGCCTTCGGCCACCGGGATGGGAATGCCGCTCTGGGCCATGAGGGCCAGCAGCCCCAGGGTCTTCAGGGCCACGGTCTTGCCGCCGGCGTTGGCCCCGGAGATGATGAGGAAGCGCTTTTCCGGGCTGAGCCTCAGATCAATGGGCACCACTTCCGGGGTCCGGGGGTTGGACCGATGCCGCTGCACCAGCAGAGGATGGCGGGCCTCCCGGAGATGCAGGCCGCCACCGGCCCGCCAGATGGGCTCCCGGGCCTTGAAATCCTCGGCAAAGCGCACCCGGGCCTGAAGGGCGTCCAGTTGGGCCAGGACCGCCAGCGTCTGGCGCATTTCCGCCAGAACGGCCCGCACCAGGTCGGTGAGGCGCCGCAGCACCGCCTCTTCCTCCCGCTTTTCCCGGTTGCCCAGGAGACCCAGCTGGTTGTTCTGCTCCACGATCCCCAAGGGCTCCAGGTACAGGGTGGCCCTGGTTTGGGACTGGTCGTGGATGATGCCCGGGATGGCCCCCTTGTGGTCGGCCTTGATGGGGATGACGTAGCGGCCGTGGCGCTGGGAAATGATGGGGTTTTGCAGGACGTCCTGATACTCGGGCCGGAAGAAGGTCTGCCGGATCTGGCGGTTGACCCGTTCCCGGGTGTCGGCCAGCTCCCGGCGCACCGCCGCCAGGGCCGGGCTGGCCTGGTCCAGAATGAAATTGTGGGGGCTGATGCACTGCTGGATGGCAGCCGTCAGGGCCGGCAGGTCGCTGAGGTTGGCGGCCAGGGCGCCCAGACCCGGGGTGAGGTCGCCGCCCAGAGCGAGATAATGCTGGAGCTGCCGGGCCAGGCGCAGCACCTGCAAAATATCGTTAAAGGCTGCCGCAGGCAGCAGGCTGCCCGGCACCGTGGCCTTGGTGAGCCAGGGGGCCAGATCCGGGAAATCCACCAGGGGGGCGGCCCCCTCCCGGTCCTGCAGTTCTTGCAGTTCCCGGATCTGCCGGAAGTTCGCCTGGATTTCGTTAAGGTCGGGGAGGGGCGCCAGAGCAGCCAGGAAGCTCCGGCCCAGAGCAGAAATGGCGTAACCCTGCACTACCCGGAGGAGCCCTGGGAATTCCAGGGCGGTCAAGGTTTGCTCTGGCATAGCGCTCCAGGGTTATGGTAGTTAGTGGAGGTTAAGAACCCAAGTGCTGCCGCGCGATCTCCTGGATCAGTTTGCCCTCGGCCCGGCCGGCGAGAGAAGCCATGGCGGCCTTCATCACCTTGCCCAGGTCCTTAGGTCCAGAAGCCCCCAACTCCTGGATGATCTGGGAAACCGCGGTTTCTACTTCTGCGACGCTCAATTGCGGCGGCAAAAAAGAGAGGAGGACGCTCAGTTCCTCCTCTTCTTTGTTTGCCAGATCGGGGCGGCCGGCTTTGGCGTACTCGCCGATGGCCTCCCGACGCTGCTTTGCCTGGGTGGCGACCGTAGCCTGCAGCTCTTCTTCCGTCAAGGAACGCTTCAGCTCCACTTCGCGGTAGCGAATGGCGCTTTTCAGCAGCCGCAAGGTTGACGCCGCCACGGGCTGTTGCTGTTTGATGGCCTGTTTAAAGGCCTGATCCAGCCGCTCATAAAGTGAGTTCATGAACCCTCAATTTTGCGCAGCTTCTTCAAAGCCCGTTTTTTGGCCGCCAAAATCTTCTTTTTCCGCTTGATGCTGGGCTTTTCGTAATGTTCCCGTTTGCGAATCTCAGAGAGAATCCCCGCCTTTTCGCACTGCTTCTTAAAGCGCTTTAAGGCAACCTCGAAAGGTTCGTTGGGTTTTACCCTGACGCCGGGCATCCATTTCGCCTCCCCCCGTTGTCATATAACACCTATCATCCTGCCCCCTTTTACCCCTGATGCCGGGCGCAAATTGCTATGCTAAAGGAAAAGGCCGATAAGGTGATGCTTCCTCAAACGGTTATTCTTTATCATTTATTTTAGAACTGTCAAGGGGTTTTTTGCTGTGGACCCCAGGCCGGGCCGCGATTCCCCTCCCTCCAGTCTCTTTCGCGCTCTTCCTTGCTGCCGGAGGCCGCGGCCTCATTCGTTGGGTTCGGCCCCCCGGTTGCCCCCACAACCTGGAACCCAAATAATCGGCCCGGGATTGCGTTCCGCGCCCGCTTATTTTATAAGAAGGGAAACGAGACTCCATCTCCCTCAGAGGCGGCATATGCGGCTTGGCACAGGCAAGCTTTGGGGTATGGTCGGGATATTGCTTCTTCTGGCGGCCGGATGCATCACCGTCAAGGTCTCCCTGTTCGAGGAGCCCGGCCCCTTGAAGGAAACTACGGTCTCCGGCTACGGCCGGGACAAGGTCCTGCTGTTGGATATCTCCGGGGTGATCCTGGAAGGGCCCCACCGCATCCTGGGGCTGCTGAAAGGGGTGACTTCCCCGGCCCGGGTCAAGGAAGAACTGGAAAAGGCCGCCAAGGACCGCCGCATCAAGGCGGTGGTGATCAAGATCAATTCCCCGGGAGGGACGGTGGCCGCCTCGGATGTGATTCTGCACGACCTCCAGGCCTTCAAGGCGGAGCGGGGTTTGCCGGTGGTGGTCTGCCTCCAGGGCCTGGCCACCTCCGGGGGCTACTACGTAGCCCAGGCCGGCGACACCATCATCGCCTATCCCACCTGCATCACCGGCTCCATCGGGGTTCTGGCCATGAAGCTCAACCTCCGGGGGCTCATGGACAAGGTGGGGGTGGACGACGACATGGTGAAGAGCGGCCGCTGGAAAGACTTCTGGTCGCCTTTCCGCCCGGCCAGCCCCAAGGAAAAGGAGATGATGCAGCAGATCATTGACCAGTTCTACCGGGGTTTTGTGGACGTGGTGGCCACCGGCCGCAAGCTGAGCCTGCAAGAGGCGCGGCAGGCGGCCGACGGCCGGATTTTCACCGCGGACCAGGCCAAAGACTTGAAGCTGGTGGATCAACTGGGCTATCTGGATGACGCCCTGGAATTGGCCAAGACCAAAGCGGGTCTGCCCAAAGACGCCAAAGTGGTCAGGTACCACCGGCCCGGCAGTTACAAGCCCACCATCTATTCCCAGCTGCCGGATCTGGACTTAGAGATGGTGGGCCCCCAGTTTCTTTATATCTGGTGGGCCGGAGGGGCCTGAGGGGGAGGAAATTTTTATTCAAGCTCCGCGGCCTGAAACCGATAAGAAAAACAAGGGGGAGCATGAGAGATCAGGGCCGGTGCGGCTAATTATCCGGTCCAGGGCGTCCGCTCCCTGACGTCAGGCAACCGCCCCTGATTTTTAGGGGCAAAAGTTGCTAAGTTGCAGCCAGCATTTATGGACCAAAACGACAATCGGGATCCCGGCGGAAAAAAAGGTGAAGCGGCAGGGCCACGCCGTGGGGGCGCCGGCCCGAAACCGGCTTTGAATGCCGCGGAGAAAGCCAGGTTGGTAGAAAAGGCTCGTCAGATCGTTTACCAGACCCCGCCACTGCGGCCGGAAAAGCTGGTGGCCTGCAAGGAGGCCCTGGAGCAGGGCGCCTACGAAATCGACTCCCGGAAACTGGCCAACATCCTCATCGCCGAACTGATCCTCAAGCGTTAACGCGAATTATTAACCAAGCATATTGATAGCTCTTAAATAATAGCGAATTCCCATACCAGGACTTTCCGCGCCAGACGCCGCCCTACTTAATTAAAACCCATATGGGGGTTGGGGGTGGGTTTCAGGGAGGATTGTAAGTGGGCCGTCGGCCCACTTACAATCCTCCCTGAAAAGCATTCAGGGCACCAGGGCCTGGGCCCGGTTCAGCAGCAAGTCCGCGGCCTCTTCCACCTGGGCCGCGGTGGTGTACCGGCCCACGCTGAAGCGCACCGCGCCCCGGGCCACCTCCGGCGACACCCCCATGGCAGCCAGCACCGGGGAGACGGCTTCCTGGCCCACATGGCAGGCGGAGCCCAGGGAGGCGGCCACCTGCGGCACCCCGGCCATGAGGTCGCAGCCGGCAATCCCCGGGAAGGAGACGTTCAGGGTGTTGGAGAGGCGCTCCACCTCCGGGCCGTTTAAGACCAGGCCGGGGAAGGACGTCCGCAGCCGCTCGTGCAGCAGGTCCCGCAGCTTTTTCAGGTGGGCCGCATCCGCGGCCAGGTGCTCCCGGGCCAGGCGGCAGGCTTCCCCCAGGGCCACCATATAGGGGACGTTTTCAGTGCCGGCCCGGCGCCCCCGTTCCTGGGAGGCGCCGTGGAGCAAAGGGGTAAAGGCGGTTCCGGGCCGCACGTACAGGGCCCCCACCCCCTTGGGGGCGTAAAGCTTGTGCCCCGCCACGGTGAGGAAATCCACTGGCAGTTCACCCACGTCCACCAGGATTTTTCCCACGCTTTGGGCCGCGTCGGTGTGGCACAGGACTCCCGCTTGCCGGGCCAGGGCCCCGATCTCGGCCACGGGTTGGAGGGTTCCGGTCTCGTTGTTGGCGTGCATGATACTGATGAGGATGGTGCCGGGGGTAAGGGCCCGGCGCACCTCATCCGGGTCCACCCGGCCGGCGCCGTCCACCGGCAGGACCACCACCTCGAAGCCCTGGGATTTAAGGAAAAGGGCAGGGGCCAGCACCGAGGGGTGCTCGGTGGCCCCGGTGATGATGCGTCCTGTGCCGAATTTGGCGGCCGCTCCTTTAAGGACGGTGTTGTTGGCCTCGGTGGCGCCGCTGGTGAAGACCACGTCCTCCGGGGCGGCGCCCAGCAGGTCGGCCACCTGGCGCCGGGCCCGGGAAACCGCTTCCCGGGCCTTCAGCCCCAGGGGGTAATCGCAGCTGGGGTTGCCGAATTCGCCCGCCAAAAACGGCTGCATGGCCCGGGCCACCTCTGGGGCCACCGGGGTGGTGGCGTTGTAATCCAGATAGATCATGGCCTCTCCTCCGTCCCCTGCAGGGCTGCTAATTAATTGAACCTGGGTTTAACTTTTGCTATTTTAAGGCAAAAGTCAATCTCCTTGCTTCGGCGAACTGTTTCCCTCTGGAGACACTGAGTTCCGGACCGAGACCTTAAGGATCAAAGGTTGAGCCGTTCCCTTTCTCCGAACTTTTACCGCTTGAGCCGCTGGCTGACCCGCCAGACCCTGGGGCGGGTCTTTAGCCTGCGTGTCCAGGGGCTGGAGCACCTGCCGGCCCGCGGCCCGGCTGTTATCTGCCCCAAGCACCAGCGCTGGGAAGACATTCCCATCGTCGGCCTGGCCCTGCCGCCGCCGCTGCACTACATCGCCAAGGTGGAGCTGTTTCAATATCCCTTGGTGCGAGAGCTGCTGGGGGCCTGGGGGGGCGTGCCGGTGGACCGCCGGCGGCCCCGGGCCACCCTGTCGTCCTTCAAGCGGCTACTGCCTCTCTTGGAACAAGGGGCCTACCTCGTGCTGTTCCCGGAGGGCACTTATTTCCGGGGGGCAGTGGGCCCCGGCAAACACCGCCTCATCCAGCTCCTCCTCAAACTCCAGGGGCAGAACGGCCTGGGTCTCTTGCCCTTCGTGCCCGTGGGGGTTTCGTACCGTCCCCGTTCTTTCGGCTGCGAGGTGAAGGTGAAGGTGGGCCCTGCCTTGAGCCTGGGCGACGCCAGGCAGGCGTCGGCCTTGACCGCCGCCCTCATGGAGCAGATCGCCCGCCTTTCGGGGTTCTAGTGTCATGCTTCATTATTTGTATGGCAATTATTCTGCCCGGCTCTACAAAAAGCGCTTTTAAAGTCCCCCTTTATTAAAGGGGGATTTAGGGGGATTATTAGGAGCTTATTATAATCCCCCCGGGCCCCCCTTTAGAAAAGGGGGGTAAAATAGGTACTTTTATCGGGGGTTTTTCTTCTTTAAAAATACCACCTTAATTATGAAGCATCGCACTAGACGAACCGCGGCCCGCGCCGCGGAATCGGGTCCGATGACTTCCCGCCCTGATGATTTTTTCCTAATTGCGGGTGCACCCGCCTGGGGCGGACACCTGGGTCCGCCCCTACAAAAAAATGCCTTTGAATGCAGCTCGGCATAATACTGGATTATGGGCCGGGGCCGACTTATTTTAGGTGGAAGCGCGGTTGGTAAAAAAGTTTTAAGGGGGATTAGCAGGTGCGCCAGGGCTGGCAGTTTCTCTCATTTCGCTGGTGGGTAGTGCATTTTCTGGGTTTCGCCCTAATATAC
>DASWLF010000551.1:0-2904 GCA_036396255.1 Desulfobaccales bacterium | reverse complement strand
CTCACCAACGGCCCCCTGGGGCTCAAGGGGCTTTATCCCTATACCAGTCTCTGGTGGTCCTGGGGGGTGGCCGCGGCCACGGTCCTGGTGGTGACCACCCTGGTGGACTCCGGCTGGGGCCGGGCCATGCAGGCCATCCGGGAGGATGAAACCGCGGCCCGGGCCATGGGGGTGGATTCCTTCCGCCACCTGCTGCTGGCTTACATCCTCAGCGCCTTTTTCTTCGGGGTGGGCGGCGGCTTGCTGGCGCACCTGATCACCACCATTTCGCCGTCGCTCTTCACCTTTTTTCTTACTTTCAACCTGCTGATCATCATCGTGGTGGGGGGGCTGGGGTCCACCACCGGGGCCATCATGGCCGCGGTCATCTTCACCGGGGCCGGCGAATGGCTCCGGATCGTGGAAGAGCCCCGGGTGTGGTGGGGGTACGCCATCCCCGGCATCCCGGGGATGCGCATGGTGATTCTGTCCCTGGCGCTGCTGCTGGTGATTCTCTATTGGCGCCGGGGCCTCCTAGGCCGCCGGGAGTTCTCCTGGGAGCTTCTGGGGCGCTGGCGGCGGGGCTGGTCGGGTCATGGCGCTTCTCAAGACTGAGCAACTGGGCCGGCGCTTCGGGGGTCTCCTGGCCCTGGAAGACTTGAACCTGGCCGTTCCCGAGGGCGGCCTTTCTGGCCTCATGGGCCCCAACGGCGCGGGCAAGACCACGGTCTTCAACCTCGTCAGCGGCTTTCTGCATCCCACCGGCGGCCGGATTCTTTTTAACGGCCGGGACATTACCGGGGCGCCGCCCCACCGCATCACCGCCCTGGGCATCGCCCGCACCTTCCAGAACATCCGGCTCTTCGGGGAGCTCAGCGTGCTGGACAACGTGCTGGTGGGCTTCCACTGCCGACGCCGGGCCTTTTGGGGCGAAGCCGTCCTGAGGCTGCCGCGCTATCGCCGGGAGGCCCAGGCGCAGCGGTCCCGGGGCCTGTCCCTGCTGGCCGAGGTGGGGCTGGGGGAGGTGGCGGACCAGCCGGCGGGCAAGCTGCCGTACGGCCACCAGCGGCGCTTGGAGATCGCCCGGGCCCTGGCCACGGGGCCCCGGTTGCTGCTGCTGGACGAACCCGCGGCGGGCCTCAACCCCCAGGAGACCGGCGAGTTGATGCAGTTCCTGCAGGAGATCAAGGAACGCTACCGCCTCACCCTGCTGGTCATTGAACACAACCTGCGCCTGGTCATGAACCTCTGCCAACACCTCACCGTGCTGGACCACGGCCTCACCATCGCCGCGGGCCCCCCCGGAGAGGTGCGGCATCACCCGGAGGTGATCCGGGCTTATTTGGGGAAATGAAAGACTTTGGGGGGAGGGCCAGGGATTTCATCCCTGCCCTCCCCCCACACCCCCCTCCCAACCCAGCATAAGGTCCGTGGAAGGCGAGGCCGTTGGCCTCGACTTCCACGGACTGAAATACCCCCTTAAGGGTTTGGGGGAGGGGGCTTTGGGGGGGATTGTAAGCGGCCGACGGCCACTTACAATCTCTCCCCCAATAAAGCATCCTGAGGATTAAACGTGCTGGAAGTCTTGGATCTCAAGGTCTCATACGGCGCCATCCGGGCCCTGGACGGCCTCAGCTTCAGCGTGCCGGCGGGGGCCATCGTGGCCCTGTTGGGAGCCAACGGCTCCGGCAAGAGCACCGCCATCCGAACCATCACCGGCCTGGCGGTGCCCCAGGGGGGCCGCATCGTTTTTGCCGGCCGGGAGATCCAGGGGCTCCCGCCCCATGAAATCATCCGGGCCGGTATGGCGGTGGTGCCGGAAGGCCGCCGCATCTTCACCAACCTCACGGTTTACGACAACCTGCTGCTGGGGGCTTACGGCCGCCGGGATAAGGAAGCCCTGGCCCGGGACCTGGCGCGACTCTTCGACACCTTTCCGCGTCTGGCCGAGCGGCGCCATCAGGCGGCCGGCACCCTGAGCGGCGGCGAGCAGCAGATGCTGGCCCTGGGCCGGGCCCTGATGTCCCGGCCCCGCTTGCTGCTGCTGGACGAACCCTCCCTGGGCCTGGCCCCCCTGCTGGTCCGGGAGGTCTTTGCCATCATCTCCCGCCTCCATCAGCAGGGAGTCACCATCTTGCTGGTGGAGCAGAACGCCGCCGCGGCCCTGAACCTGGCGCATTACGCCTATATCCTGGAAACCGGCCGCCTGGTCCTGGAGGGGCCGGGCAGCCAATTGCTGGCGCACCCCCGGCTCAAGGATGCTTACCTGGGGGAAGATGGGCTGCATGAAAAGCCGCCCCGGATTTGAACTCGGGTAGCCGCTCCTCGGCGGCCTTCCCAAGGGCCCGAAATATGATAGATTTACCCCAAACGCCCCTATCAGGAGAACGCTTTTATGTTGCAACCCTTGCGCCTCAGCGACGCCCTCAAGGGCTACACTTACGACCAGGACAAGCTTTTGACCCCGGAGGAGACCATCCAACGGGTGCGGCACCGTCTGGCCCGGCTGGACCTGGATATCCTGACGGAAACCATGCGCATCGACTCCGGGAGGCTGGACATTCCGGTGTATATCAGCCTTTTGGGGGCAGACGCCAAAAGGGTGGTGCCCACCGCCAAGCAGATGGGTAAAGGGGCCACCCCGGTGCAGTCGGAGGCCAGCGCCCTCATGGAGCTGGTGGAGCGCTTCAGTTTTTTCTCCTTCGTGGCCGAAGGCCCCATGATCTTTGGCCGGGCCCGGGAACTCCAGGGGCGGGCGTTGGATTTTTCCTACCTGAGCCGGTCCCTGTTTGATTCCACCCCGGAGGTGGCCGCGGCGGCGGAGATCTATCAGGACTGGCCCCTGGCTTTCGCCCCGGCCACCAATTTGACCACCGGGGCGCCGGTCTATCTGCCCTTCCACTGGTTTTACCTCATCGAGGAATA
>DASWLF010000550.1:0-4849 GCA_036396255.1 Desulfobaccales bacterium | reverse complement strand
GTGCATGAGCGGATTCCCTCTGCTTCGGAAAGTTATTGTGGTTATTGTGTAGGGTGCGCACCGCGCACCATCTTCGGCGGGCAATGCCCGCCCTACATTACTGCTTGATAGTTCTTAAAAAATGGTGGCACAGGCGTCTCGGTTGTGCTTAGTGTAGGGCGCGCCCCGCCCACCGTCTTTGGCGGGCAATGCCCGCCCTACATTAGTTAAGCTTTTGGAAAAACATATTTTTTTAGGGATTTTATGGTCTTGCCCGCCTAACCTGTAACCGCAGGCTTTACTGTTAAAATCCCTGTAGGGGCGGGTTTAAAACCCGCCCCTACTCAAACCTTTCATTTTCGGGATTGACCCAAAATTGGGCCATTAACGTTTAGCAGAATGTAGGGCGGACAATGCCCTCCATATAATTAATCTAGAGATATTTTGAAGTCGAAAATGAAAAATTATTTTGCACCGGTTTCATCATTTTTTTTATATTAAACCTAGGGCGGGCTGCGCACGCCGATTTATGGCGGCCAGAGGCCGCCCTATGTCCGTAATCTTTTTAGCAAAAACAGAAAACAGAAAACCGGATTAAATCCCTTCAATTATAAAGCATTTCAGGTAGAGGCTCTCGGGGAGGGACAGCAGGGCAGGGTGGTCCCGGGCCGCGCCCCGGCGCTCCACCACCCGGGCCTGGCGTCCGGCGTCCGCCGCGGCCTGCCGCACGATCTCCAGAAACTCCGGCTCGGCCAGATTGTAAGAGCACGAGCAGGTGATCAGGGTGCCGCCGGGGTTCAGGAGCTGAAAGGCCCGGCGGTTGATCTCCTTGTAGCCCCGGGCCGCCGCCACCCGGTCCCGGCGGCTCCGGGCAAAAGCCGGGGGGTCCAGGACGATGAGATCGAAGCCGGCGCCCGCGGCCACCGCCGCCTTGAGGTAAGTAAAGACGTTTTCCCGCACCAGCTCCAGGTTCTGGACCCCATTGAGGCCGGCGTTTTCCCGGGCCCGGGCCAGGGCCGCCTCGGAAGTCTCCACCAGGGTGACCCGCCGGGCCCCCGGGGCCAGGTGCATGGCAAAGGCGCCCTGGTAGGCAAAGGCGTCCAGCACCTCGCCCCGGGAAAGTTGCGCCGCAACCGCCCAGTTCTCCCGCTGGTCCAGAAACAGCCCGGTTTTCTGGCCCCGGCGCAGGTCCACCCAGAGCCGCACCCCGTTTCCCTGCACCTGCACCGCGTCGGGCAGTTCCCCATACACCGTCTTGACTTCCAGGGGGAGGCCCTCCTGCAGGCGCACCTCGCCGTCGTGGCGCAACGTTATGGATCCGGGTTTAAGGAGCCGGATGAAAATCGCCATAAGCTCGGGGAGCAGGCGCTCCATGCCGGGATGATGGGCTTGCAGGGCCAGGTGGCCGGCGTAGCTGTCCGCCACCAGCCCCGGGAAGCCATCGGCTTCCCCAAAGACCAGGCGGTAGGCGTCCGTGTCCTGCACCACCCGGCGCCGGTATGCCAGGGCGCGTTGCAGGCGGGCTTCCCAAAACCCCCCGTCCACGGTCTCGGAGCCGTAAGTGACAAACCTGAGGGCGATGCGGGAGACGCCGCTGTAAAAGGCCTGTCCCAGAAAGCGGTCTCCGAGGCCCCAAACCGAGACCAGTTCCCCGGGCGCCGCCTCCGGCCCCGCGGCCTCCAGGTCGTCCCGATAGACCCAGGGATGGCCGCGGCGCTGCCACCGCACCCCCTTGCCGGTCAGGCGCACCGCGGTTAGCTCCTTTGCTGCCGTACCCTGTGGCGACATTAAATTTTCCCGGGTTTAGCCAACCCTTAAAGCATCCGGCAGTCCGCCCTTCTGGGCGCCGGTGGGAACTCGACCATCAACCCGACCATGGCCCAGCGGGCCAGGGGGAGCCCGGCTTGCCGCGCCCCTGCCAGGCCGCCGGCCCTTGGTGGACGTCCATGAGCCCCCAAACCAGCCAGGCCGGAAGTTATTTTCGTATCAAAAGACCTTATATCAGCCTCAAAAGTCCAGCAGGGGAGGGCAGGTGGCCTAACTTATTATAATATCAAATATAATTTAATTTCTCAGACTCCCGTCTCCCAGGCTCCAGAGTCCGGTCAGCGCCGCCTGTCGAGATGCTGGGCGTATTTCTGGCGGATCAATTTTCTGGCGAAATCAGGATGTCCGAAGTAACGGGCGGCCAGGTCCAGGGCCCTGGCTGCCATCTCCTTGAGGAGATCAGGGGCCTCCTGGGCGGCAATGAAATTGCGCTCATCCCGTTGCGAAAAAATCAACTCCGGGCCCAGGGCGGCCGCCACTGCTGCCGCCTCCCGACTCAACTCCGGCGGCAGGGTGTCCTGGTTGACGGGAATGGCGATGCGGGCCTCCAGCGCCACGTACCAGCGGTCGCCCGCCACCGGCCGGGAGCAGTCCCACAGATTTAAGGTGAGGCCATTGTCCAACGAATGCCGGGAAAGCAATTTTTCCGGGGTCATAGGCTCGATTCAAAGATTAGATTATAGTATATCTATCCCATAAACGTCGCAACGCCAACCGATAAGGAACCTTTATGCGCCGCAAGTCCCTGATCCTCGCCCTGGCCGCCCTGGTCCTGGGCGCCGCCCTGGCGGGCGGCCTCTACTGGCGCTGGTACCACTCGCCCCGCTATGCCTTACAGCAGATGGCCCTGGCCCTGCATACCCGAAACCTGGATAACTTCTTTAAGTATATAGAATTAAAGGAAATATTTAATAATTTCCTTGAGGCCTCCATCAAGGACCTGGAATCTGAGGATAAACCGGGCGCGAATGAATGGGATCGGATGACCCGGCGCCTGGGACGCAAGTTCGCCCGTTCCCTGTTGCCCAAGGTATTCGACACCTTTGAAACCCAGATTCGCGGGGCCATGGAGAAGGACCTGCTGAATCTGGATAACTCTCAGATTATTGCCATTGCCGCGGCGGTTACCGTGGCCAAGATCGACACCCGGGGGGACGAAGCCCGGGTGACTCTCACCAACCCCAAGACCGGAGAACTTATACGCTTTCAGATGCGCCGCCATGTGGAACGGGACCGCTGGCAGGTCGTTTCGGTTAACTACCAGGATTTAAAAAGATTTCTCCATCAGTAGTTCAGGTAGTCATTCGGTACAACGTCTGATAATATATATTATGTAAACTAAGATATGCTGCTGGAAGAAAAATGCCCTCGCTGCGGCTACGTCACCCCCAGGCACCGCAATCCGGTTCCCACGGTGGATATCATTATTGAATATGGCAACCAGGGGTTGGTGTTGATTGAGCGCGCCCAGGCGCCATGGGGTTGGGCTATGCCCGGAGGGTTCGTGGACTACGGCGAGTCCCTGGAGGACGCCGCCCGCCGGGAGGCCCGGGAAGAAACCGGTCTGGAGGTGACCCTCCTGGGGCAACTTCACACCTACTCCGACCCGCGGCGGGACCCCCGGCAGCACAACATCAGCACGGTTTTTGTGGCGCACGGTAGCGGCGCCCCCCGGGCCGCGGACGATGCCCGCAACCTGAGAATCTTTCCCCCGGATGAGATTCCCCGGACCCTGGCCTTTGATCACGCCCGCATCCTGGCGGATTACCTTAAGGTGCGCCCGCAGTGGCTGATAAAATTGAGAAGAGTTATTAAGATTGCCGAAAAATAGACCATTATTGTTGGTGTATCAAGTAGTTAGCGCCATGGGCGGCCTGCTGGGCTGGCCTTATTTTTACTGGCACCTCAAATCCCGGGGCCGGGGCGAAAGTTTTTGGCCCCGGCTGGGCTTGCAGCTCCCGCCGGGACCGCCGCCGGCCGGGCCCCCGCGCCTCTGGCTCCATGGCGTTTCCGTGGGGGAAATCCTGGCCGCGGTGCCCCTGGTCAAGGAGCTTAAAGCCCTGCTGCCCCGGGCCGGCCTGATCATCACCACCGGCACCGAGACCGGCCAGGCGCTGGCCCGGGCCAACTTTCTCCCCCTGGGCGCTTACGTCTGCTACTTCCCCCTGGACTTGCCCTGGGCGGTGCACCGCTACCTCAACTATTTGCGCCCCCAGGTCTTCGTGGCCCTGGAGTCGGAAATCTGGCCCAACTTTCTTTATTATGCCCACCGCCGGGGGGTGCGCCTGGCCATGGTCAACGCCCGGTTGTCCGACAAATCATTCACAAGGTTTCTCAGATATAAAGATTATCTATCTGATATATTTAATATAATAGACGTAGTGGCCGCGGGCTCGCCCGGGGATTACCAGCGCCTGCGGCAGTTGGGCATCGCGCCTTCCCGGCTGCACCTCACCGGCAACCTGAAGTACGACCGCCTCTTTCAGACCCAGGATCAGGGACGGGTCCAGGAGTTCCGGGCTATTTTGCAGGGCGGTCCCCAGGACCGGGAAGCCCCGGTTTTCCTGGCGGCCTCCACCCATCCGGGGGAGGAAGAGGTGGTGCTGGAGGCCTTCGCCAAACTCCGGGCCCCCTACCCTGCTCTCCTGCTCATCCTGGCTCCCCGGCACCCGGAACGGGCCCCGGAACTGGGACGGCTGCTGACCCGGCAAGGCCTGCCGTACAATTTGTGGACCCGGCTCAAATCCGGCCAGGAGACCAGGCGGCAGCCGGTGGTGCTCATCGACACCATCGGCGACCTGTTCAGTCTCTACGGCGCCGCCGACCTGGCCTTCGTGGGCGGCAGCCTGGTGCCCCACGGCGGCCAGAATATCCTGGAACCCGCGGCCCAGGGGCTGGCCCCTCTTTACGGACCCCACCTCCACAATTTCCGCTGGGCTGAGGAAATCCTGAGCGCAGCCGGGGCCGGCCTCCTGGTGCGCGACGCCCCCTCCCTAACCGCCGCGGCCAGGGACCTCTTGGACCACCCGGAAAGACGCGCCGA
>DASWLF010000549.1:0-1678 GCA_036396255.1 Desulfobaccales bacterium | reverse complement strand
GCCGCGGCCAAGCGGCGCTCGGCCCGTTCCTGGGCCCGCTTGGCCCGCTCGATGTCGATCTCCCGGCCCAGCTCCGCGGCTTCGGCCACGATGGTGACCTTGGCGCCGGTGACTTCGGCAAAGCCGCCGCTCACCGCCAGGTACTCGGTTTTGCCGCCGGCCTTGTAGTACATCTCGCCGATTTCCAGGGCGCTCAGGAAGGGGATGTGGCCAATTAGGACGCCGAACTGGCCTTCCACCCCGGGGCACACCACCACTTCCGCCTCGGTGGACAGCACCAGGCGGTTGGGAGTAACCACCTCCAACAGGAGTTGTTTTTCTGCCATGGGCTTGGGTCCCCTCCTGCCTTAGGCCGCCGCCAGCCGTTCGGCCTTGGCCACCGCTTCTTCGATGCCGCCCACCATGTAGAAGGCCTGCTCCGGGAGGTCGTCGTATTTGCCTTCGATGATCTCCTTGAAGCTCCGCACCGTCTCGGGCACCGACACGAACTTGCCTTCCTGGCCGGTAAAGGTGGAGGCCACGAAGAAGGGCTGGGACAGGAAGCGCTGAATCTTCCGGGCCCGGGACACCGTGAGCTTGTCTTCATCGGAGAGTTCGTCGATGCCCAGGATGGCGATGATATCTTGCAGATCTTTGTACTTCTGGAGGATCTGCTGGACATTCCGGGCCACATAGTAGTGCTCTTCACCCAGCACCTGGGGGTCCAGGATGCGGGAGGTGGAGTCCAGTGGGTCCACCGCCGGGTAAATGCCCAGCTCGGTGAGCTGCCGGGAGAGCACCACGGTGCCGTCCAGATGGGAGAAAGTGGCAGCCGGCGCCGGGTCGGTCAAGTCGTCGGCGGGCACGTAAATGCATTGCACCGAGGTGACGGAGCCCTTCTTGGTGGAGGTGATACGCTCCTGCAACTCGCCCAGGTCGGTGCCCAGGGTGGGCTGGTACCCTACGGCGGAGGGCATGCGGCCCAGCAGCGCCGACACTTCGGAGCCCGCCTGGGTGAAACGGAAGATGTTGTCGATGAAGAGCAGGGTGTCCTGACCCTCTTCGTCCCGGAAATATTCCGCCGCGGTGAGCGCGGTCAAAGCCACCCGGGCCCGGGCCCCCGGGGGCTCGGTCATCTGGCCATAGATCAAGGCGGCCTTGGGGAGCACCCCGGAGTGTTTCATCTCCAGGTAGAGGTCGTTGCCTTCCCGGGTGCGCTCACCCACGCCGGCGAACACCGAGATGCCGCCGTGGTGCATGGCGATGTTGTGGATCATTTCCATCATGACCACGGTCTTGCCCACGCCGGCGCCGCCGAACATCCCCATTTTGCCGCCCCGGGGGAAGGGCACCAACAGATCGATGACCTTAACCCCGGTTTCCAACACCTTAACCGTGGTGTCCTGGTCCACGAACGCGGGCGCCGGGCGGTGAATGGGATAGTAAGTCTTGGCATTCACCGGACCCAGGCCGTCCACCGGGCGGCCCACCACGTTGAGCACCCGGCCCAGGGCCTCGTGGCCCACCGGCACCCGGATGGCATCGCCGGTGTCTTTCACGGGCATGCCCCGCACCAGGCCGTCGGTGGTGTCCATGGCAATGGTGCGCACCATGTTGTTCCCCAAGTGCGCTGCCACTTCCACCACCAGGTTGTCTTCGGTATCGTCGATGGCCGGGTTGCTGATCAACAAACCGTTTT
>DASWLF010000548.1:0-9545 GCA_036396255.1 Desulfobaccales bacterium | reverse complement strand
CCGAGCTTCAGCAGCAGAGGGATTACGCCCATGCAAAAACCTAACCGGACACTGCTGCCTAAATCCCCCTTTTTCAAAGGGGGGACTTTAATTCTCCACTTTATTAAAGGGGGGTTAGGGCAGTAGTGTCCGGCAGGGAATTTGTATTTCACTGTTCTTGTCGAAAACAGGGAAAAGGTAGCCGCAGGCTTTACCGTGAAAGTCAGGGTGTAGGGGCGGGTTTAAAACCCGCCCCTACAGAGGCTTTCATTGTTGGGGGTGCCCAAATCGGGGCATGGTGGTTTAGCCTGCGCTGGCACAGGCTGGAAAGCCTGTGCCACCAAAGATTTATTTGATGAAAATGGGGGTCCTCGGAAAACCAAGGACATCATGTCCAGACATGTAGGGTGGGCACGGCCCACCTTCATAACTGCTTAAATATTCATCATGTTTAGTTAATGGGGCAAGGGGGGATTTTATTACTACTGTCAACCGGTTAATCATGCTGATTTTTTGCTGTTTT
The DNA here is from genome assembly GCA_036396255.1 of Desulfobaccales bacterium. GTDB lineage: Bacteria > Desulfobacterota > Desulfobaccia > Desulfobaccales > 0-14-0-80-60-11 > DASWLF01. Next base: position 9,043 of record DASWLF010000548.1, on the reverse strand, counting down.
AAAGCACCAGGTGCGCAGGGCGCACCCTGCGGAAAGACTTTTCGGAGCAGAAATGCACCGGGGCGGCCCGTCGGGTCGCTCCTAAGACTATTTAACTGAAAACTGAAAACCGAAAACGGTATTATTCCCAGGAGTCCTCGATCTGGGTGAGGATCGCCAGCTTGACGGCCTGGACCTTGCGGTAGACCTGGTCCGGGTGCCTGAGGTGGCCCTCAACCGTGAGCAGGTCCTGGTCGATGGAGATGCCGAAGAGGCGCTCGTTTTCCTGGAGATAGGGCAGGATGAGGTTCCAGTCCGCGGCGCCCAGGGGGACGATTTCGCCGCCGTTCAACTGCTCCTCCACTACCTGGTGGTAGGGGTCCCGGATGTAGATGGCGCCGCCGGAAGCCAGGGAGAACAGGTTGGAGCCGGGGTAAGGGGTGCTTTGGGCCCGGAGGCGCCCCCGGGAGTCGAACTCCATGCCGTTGACGATGATGAAGCCGCCGCCCTTGTGGGGGTTGCCGGCCATGAAGGACTCCGCCAGGAAGTCCAGGGCGGTGCCGTTGATCACGGCCCGGGGCCGGCCCACCGCGTTGATGAAGGGGCGGCCGGCGGCGTTGCCCATGACATAGACTTCGCCCCCCTTGGCGCCGTACATAAAGGTCTGGCCCACGTCGCCGTAAACCACCAGTTTGCCCCGCTTCATGATCTGCCCCAACTGGTCCTGGGCGTTGCCGTGAATATATAGGGACATGCCGTCAATGCCCGAAGCCAGGTAGTCGCCGGTGCTGCCGTAGGCGTCCAGGCGCACCTCATCGGTGTCGGGGCCGAAGCCGCAGCCGAGGAAACGCTGCCCCTTGTAACCGTAAACCATGAACTGCCTCCAGCCCAGGGCGTAAGCCCGGCACAGGAACCGGGCGTCGCAGTCTTCGCCTTCCGGGGGGAAGCCGGCGGCGTCCAGCACCAGGACCGCGTCCGGCTGCGGCGGGGCGGCCAGGTGAGCCCGGGTCTCCCAATCCACCCAGCGGTAGCGGCTGGGGCTGGCGGTACCCACCTTGGGGGTGTCCCGGAAGAGGCCGCTGAGGGCATCCAGGAGCAGCCGGATCAGGTGGCTGCGCTTCTTATCGCCCGGGTCGTAGCGCCGGTCCAGGAGCAGAGTGAGGGCGCCTACGGCCGCGGCCTTGGGGCCGTCGCCCCGCCGGGCCTGGGCCACGGTGACCTCCAGGGCTTCCCGGAAGGTGGCGTAGGTCCAGGCGGACACCCGGTCCCGCACCCATTGATAGAGCCGGTGGCCGGTGACGTCCTCCAGGTGGGCCTTGACCTGGCGCCCCACTTCCGAATCCTCGTCCGACCGGACCTCCAGGACAGTGCCGTCCCAGGGCCGCTGGTACCAGGGAACGGACTTGGCCTTGCCGAACTTGTCGCGGCAGGTCAGGACCCGGCCGCCGTTTTTGGCCTCCAGGGAGAAGATGAAGGCGCCGCCGTCGGTGGCGCTGCCGCCCCGGGCGTTCCAGTAGAGGTCGGCCACCGGGCAGAAACGGCGGTCTTCAGCGGCCAGGGACGTTAGGGTGGCGTCGATGGCCTGCTTCTCCGAGCAGATGAGCCCGATCTGCACCTCACCCTCCTGCAGGGCGAAAACCTGGGGCCGCAGCATGGAGGTGTCGGTGATGCCGATGAGGTCGAAGCAGTCGCGCTCGGGGTCGTTGCGGGCGATGATGAAGAACCAGGGCCCGTCGGGGGAGCCGTGGATGTTGGTGGTTTGGAGATGGCGGTAAATCCGCTGCCGCTCCGGCGGCAGCAGATCGAAGTCCCGCTCCGTGGTGGGGGCCATGGATTCGATGACGTACTCCAGGGGGTAGCCGTAGAGCCGGTGCCAGAGGTCGAAGGTGAGCACCGCCACCTCGGTGTCCGTGAGGAACTGCGGGTAAAAGTGACGCTGGCTCAGATATTCGCTCACCGAAAAGTAGTTGGCGAAGTCGCCGTTGTGCACCAGGGCGGTGTTCAGGGCCGCAAAGGGATGGGCCCCGCCGGGGTGCCAGACCCGGCCCCGGGTGGGGTAGCGCTGGTGGGCGATCCAGACGTGGGCCTTGAAGTCCAGCAACCGGTAATAGAGGGCCGCTTCCTCGGCGTAGCCCACGATCTTGAGGATCATCATATTGCGCCCCTGGGACAGGACAAAGGCCTTCTTTTCCCCCAGGGAGGCGTAATAGGTATCATTCAGTTTGTAGCAGTTCTGGGCCACGAACTCGTCTTCCACCTTGCGCCAGGGGACGCCGTAGAGCTTGTGCTGCTGGATGAAGTATTGCAGGACCTCGGGCTTCACCCGGACGAAATACTGCCAGACGTCCGGGGGCTTGACCATCAGACCCGGCAAGTCATGCCAGTTGTCGATGGTGGGCTGGCGCCGGGCGTGGTCCACCCGGAAGACCGCGGTGATGAACCGGGCCTCCACCTGGGAGCGGACTTCGGTGTCCAGATAAGCGACCTGGATCAGGTAGTCCTGATCCAGGACCTCCTGGGAGACCCCCAGGGCTTCGGGGACGAGTCCCACCGCGGCGATGCCGCCGCCCTTGCCGTTGCCCCGGTTGTGCATCTGCACCGAGGGCTGGAAGATGTGGCGGCCGGCCACCGGCACGTTGGCCGCAAACCCGGTGACCCCGCAGCCCCCTTCTTCCTCGGCCTTGTGGGCCCGGTCCGGGGGATAGGACGGAGTAAAATCCCGGCGGGTGTCCAGAAGTTGCATGCCCCAGTGGGCGTTCAGGTTGGTGTCAGACTTCATTTATGAACCTCTGTCAATTTATCAGTAGCCAGTCCATAGGGCGTGCCGTGCACGCCGAATTATGGCGGCCACGGGCCGCCCTATAACTGGCCCCTAACCCCTGATCCCTATCCCCTGTCTTTACACCACCCGCCTCAGGTCATCCATGACCGGGCGGTCGAAGTAATCCAGGTGGGCCAGGACGTCGGTGCGGCCCACCAGTTCCCGGATGCTCCGGAGGCCCAGACGGCGCAGGATCTCTTTCAGCTGCCAGGACCAGGAGTAGTACAGGTTGCTGATGCGGTCCATGCCCCAGGAGACGGTCATCAGGTCCACCAGCTCCGGGTCGGTGGTGGCGATGCCCCGAGCGCAGCCCCGGCCGGACTCGCAGTTGTGGCAGCGCAGGCATTCCAGGGCCACCAGGTCGGCGGTGCCGATCTGCACCCCGTCGGCCCCCAGGGCGATGGCCTTGGCCACGTCGAAGGCGGTGCGGATGCCGCCGGAGGCGATGAGGGTGATCTGGTCCCGGATGCCTTCGGCCCGCAGGAACTGGTGCACCTTGGGGATGGCGTACTCCACCGGCATGGCGATGTTCTTCTTGGCGATGTCCGGGGCGGCGCCGGTGCCGCCGTAGCTGCCGTCCAGCTGCACCACGTGGGCCCCGGCGTAGTAGCTGCCCACGGCCACCATGTCCACGTCGGTGGGGGTGGAGACCTTGACGGCCACCAGGGCCCGGGGGTTGATCTCCTTGATCCAGTCGATGTGCTTCTTGTGGTCCTCCACCGAATAGACGCTGTGGAAAGGGAAAGGCGAGAACAGGGCGCTGCCGGTGACGGATTCCCGCATGCGGGCCACCGCGGGGGTCACCTTGTCGCCCAGCAGGTGGCCGCCCAGGCCGGGCTTGGCGCCCTGGGCGTACTTGAACTCCACCATGCGCACCCGCTGGATGGTCTCTTCCCGGACCCCGAAGAGCCCGGTGGCCACCTGGGTCACCACGTTGTTATCGTACGGGTACAGCTCCTCCGGGTAGCCGCCTTCGCCGGTGGACACCATGGTGTTGAAGCGCACCGCGGCCTGCACCCGGGAGATGATGGTGTTGATGGAAACCGACCCGAAGGACATGCCGCCGCCGTACCAGGGCACCGACAGCCAGATCTGGGGCCGGCCGTCGCCCCGGCGGTTGAGCTCCAGCTCCAGGGAGATGTCGTCATGGGTCAACTTGAAGTCCGGCCGGTGTTTGGGGAACAGGAAGCGCAGCCGGTCGAAGCCGCCGCCGGAGCCGCCGGTGCGGTATTCCAGGTCCGTATAGGGGAGGTTGCCCCATTCCGCCTGCCACCAGGTGGCAAGCAGCAAGTCCGGGGTCCAGCGGGCATCCCCCAGGGTGCCGTAGACGGGGTTGAGGCTGACCCGCAGGGCCTGGGCCGGGCAGTGCCGCACGCAGTAGAATTCCTGTTCCTGGCAGGCCAGCCCCAGGCACAGATAGCTCTTGGGGCGCCGCAAGTAGTTGCCGGCCTTGGCGTGGACCCCGTAAGGGCAGACTTCCACGCATTTGCCGCACTTGATGCACCTGGACTCATTGCGCCACACCCGGTACTTGCTCAGGGCAGTGCGGAACCGGGACGGGGTAGGCACCGGTTGCCAGGCCTGGGAGGCTGATTCGAAGGCAATGACTTTTTTGGGCTTTGCCATTTTTATTCTCTTAAGTTTTGAGTTTCGAGTTTCGAGGAAAAACCAAAATGAATTCAGCCTTAAATAAGGGGTTCCCAAGGCTTATGGAACCCACCGCCTTGTACAGCCAACTCCAAAACTAAAAACTCGAAACTCGAAACTCGAAACCTCTCTATTCCCCCACCCGCCGCACTTCGCCCTCCGGGCGGGCGAAGAGGGGGGCAAAGATCTCTCTGTCCAGGTCCTCCTTGAACATGGCCCGGCCCACTTCGCCGCGCAGGCGGCGCACCTCCCGCATCCCCATGGCGCCCAGGATTTCCAGGAGCTGGTTGTTCCAGGCGCCCATGAGGTTCACCATCCGTTGGGCCCCCCGCTTGAGATTAAGGTGCCCCAGGTCCACGGGACAGGGCTGGTCGGCGCCGCACTCCTTGCACAGGCGGCACTCCAGGGAAAGCAGCAGGGGAATGTCGGCGATGACGCCGTCGGCCCCGCAGAGGATGGCCTTGGCCACGTGTTCCGCCAGGGCGATGCCGCCGCCGGCCATTAAGGTGACCGCGTCCCGCAGCTTTTCCTCCACCAGGCGCAGGTGGCAGCGGCGGATCAGGTCCTTCAGGTGCAGGTCCTGGACGCCGCCCAGTCCCCGGGCCTGGTCGGAGCCCGCCAGGTGGATGACTTCCGCCCCCGCGGCGCTCAGGGCCGCCACCCGCTCCGGCGCCTGCTCGTCGGCCGGGACTTTAATCCAGATAATGAGATGGGGATAGCGCCGCTTGAGGGCCTCCATCCGGCCGATGACCCCGGGGTGGTCCAATAGCTCCAGGGCGCGCAGCTTCGGGAGCAGCGGGTCTTTCGGGTCCGGCTCCTTGGCGTAGAAAGGCACCAGGGAGGCCGCGGCCTCGGTCAGTTTGGGGGAGATGTTCTCCCGGGGGATGATGGCCAGGGTGCCGAGAGTCTGGGCCGCCTGGGCGATAATCTGGCGCAGCCGGGGGAGGTCCGTCCCCAGGGGCGGCTCCCCCAAAACCACCGGCAAGGGAAGTTCCAAGAGGGGCGGAGGCTCGATGAGCAGCTCGCCCTGGTCGCCAAAGGTCAGGAACATGGGCTTGCGGCCCAGGTCGATGGTGGTGCTGATATATTCCCGGCCGTGGATGCCGTCCCGGGTGGGGCGGACGATTTCCGACATGTCGGTCCAGAGGGAATCAAAGCCTTCGCCCGCGAAGACGCCGCCGTAGCCGGCCCCGGAAACCGGGATCTTGCCGGACTCCGCCTGGTACCAGGTCACCGTGATGATCTCCGGGGTCCAGTAGTCGTCCCCCAGCTGGCGGTAGAAGGGGTTCAGGGCCTTAAAGATCAAGCCCCGGGGGCACCCCTGCACGCAGCGGTAGCAGTCCCGGCACAGCTCATCAATGGTGTCCACGAACTGGGTGCGGTCGAAGTCCCGTTTCCGGTAGGCGTCCACCGGGCAGGTCTCTTTGACGCAGCGGGCGCACCTGAGGCAGCCTTCGTTCCAATCGATGATCGTGCTCCTGGCCAGGGGCGTGAACCGGGGCGGCACCCGGCGCACGTTAATGTGGTATTTAGCTGGCAATGTTTCCTCCCAACTCCTTGTGCCCAACTTGCTTTCAGCTTCTAAACGACCATGACCCGATTTGGGCCACCCCCAACAATGAAAGCCTCTGTAGGGGCGGGTTTTAAACCCGCCCCTACACCCGGACTTTCACAGTAGAAGCCTCAGGGCGAAAAGGGAGAAAGGCGAAGAAATGGGGGGATGATTTCTGCGGTTTCCCTTTCGCCTTTTCGCCTTTCTCTGAAAATACCTTTTTGCCATGACGACTCGGGGGCGGCCGGGGACGGCCGCCCTAACAAATATTATTTATGGTGGGGCGGGCCTCCGTGCCCGCCTCTCTTAGATTTTCATCCTTCGTTGTGACCTTGAGGTCATGATTGTTCGTTCTGTTTCATTTAGCCTTTGCCCTTTTGGTCTTTTCGCCCTGGCTTTTCAAAGGGCTGGGCCCCAGGGTCTCCAGCCGGGCCTTGATTTCGGCCACCGCGGCCTTAAGGGCGGCCTCGTCGCCGGGGGTTACCAGGGAGCGGCCCAGCCGGTCCGGCTCCAGACCGATCTCCTCCAGATAGCGGCGGGTATAGGCCACCCGGCTTCCCAGGCGCTGGCTGCCTTCGTCGTAGCGGCAGAGATCCTCGGGGCAGCCCATGACCCAAACCAGGTCCACATTGGCGGCCAGGGTCCGGAGCAGCTGGAAGGCCTCCACTTTGCTGCTGCAGGGCTCGGCAATCACCTGTACCTTGATGCCGCTGGGGCCGAAACCGGCCCGCAGGACCTCCGGGGCCGGCACCGCCTGCTGACAGGCATAAATAACCACTTCACTAGACATAGACTATACGCCTCAAAAAGCCGGCAAACGCCGGCCCGGGGAAATTTAAGCCAGGGGAAGCCCCTGGCCGCCTCTGGTCGAAATTTATTCCAGACTGCCTAGATTATGTCATTCCGTCCCCAGCCTTGCAACCATAGAGGCCTCATTTTTCAATATATAGCTTTTACTTATGATTTACTCAAAGATTTACTCAGGCCTTTGCGCTCATCGATGTCTCCGGGGTACATCACTGCTTCGTGGCCCCGCTCCCGGGTGCGGATGCGGATCACTTCTTCCACCGGGTAGACAAAGATCAGGCCGTCACCGCTCTCCCCCGTGGAGGCCGACTGGAGGATGGCCTCGATGGTGTCCTCCAGGTTGTGTTCGCTCAGGATGATGTTGACCTGAATCTTGGGCAGCATGTCCACCTGGTAGGTGCCCGAGCGGCCGGCCAGGGTGATGCCTCCCTGGCGGCCGTGGCCCCGGATCTCAAAGACGTTCAGGCCCACGATGCCGAGGGCCCGCAAGGCGTCCTTGACGTCGTTCAGCTTATCTTCCCGAATAATGGCTTCGATTTTCTTTAACATTTTGGGCTCTCGCTCACTCAGGGTCAGGGTACCCGAGACCGTCGTTTCTAAATTTGGATTAGCGGTCAGCGATCAGCTAATAATAAAGATTGAAATGGCCTTAGCTGAAAGCTGACCGCGATTACGAATAGGCCCGCTCCCCGTGGCCGCTGATGTCCAGGCCCACCTCCTCTTCCATGCCGGTCACCCGCAGCCCGATGCTCATATCCAACAGTTTGGCCACCACAAAGGTGACCACGAAGGTGAAGGCGATGGTGACCGCCACGGCCAGCAGTTGGATGGCCACTTGGGAGGGGTTGCCGTAAAAGAGGCCGTTGGCCCCGGCGGCGTTGAACTCCACGGCGGCGAACAGGCCGGTGGCGATCATGCCCCAGGTGCTGGCCATGCCGTGGCAGGCCCACACGTCCATGGACTCGTCGAGAGCGCGGTTCTGGCGGAACCGGATGGCGTAATAGCAGAGGGGCGCGGCCACGGCCCCGATGACCATGGCGGCCATGGGAGACACGAACCCCGAAGCCGGGGTCACCGCGGCCAGGCCCACCACCGCGCCGGTGGCGATGCCCAAGGTGCTGGGGCGGCCGTCCAGCCAGCTCAGCAGCATCCAGACCAACGCCGCGGTGGCCGCAGAGGTGTTGGTGGTCAACAGGGCGTTCACCGCCACCCCGTTGGCCGCCAGGGCGCTGCCGGCGTTGAACCCGAACCAGCCCACCCACAGGAGGCCGGTGCCCAGGACCGTCAGGGGAATGTTGTGGGGTTCCATGGGGAATTTGCCGAACCCCTTGCGGGGGCCGATGACCAGGGCGAAAGCCAGGGCGGAATAGCCCGCGGCAATGTGCACCACGGTGCCGCCGGCGAAATCCAGGACCCCCAGTTGATTGAGCCAGCCGCCCTTGCCCCAGACCCAGTGGGCCAGGGGGTCATAAACCAGGGTGATCCAGATGAGGCTGAAAAGCAGGAAGGACTTGAACCGCACCCGCTCCACGAAGGCACCGGTGATCAGGGCCGGGGTGATCACCGCGAACATCATCTGGAAGGCGGCGAACAGGGCGTGGGGAATGGTTTTGGCATAGTCGGGATTGGGCGCCGGGCCCACCCCGCTGAGGCCCAGGAAGCTGAGGCCGCCGATGAGGCCGCCGATGTCCGGCCCGAAAGCCAGGGAGTAACCGTAAAGCACCCACTGCACCCCCACCAGGGCCATGAAGGCGAAGCTCAAGGTCAGGGTGGAAAGGACGTTTTTTCGCCGCGCCATGCCTCCGTAAAAGAAGGCCAGGCCCGGAGTCATCATCAGCACCAGGGCGCAGCAAACCAGGAGCCAGGCGGTGTCTCCGGTATTAAGGTTTTCCATCTCCCCTATTTCTCCTTAAAATTTGGCGGCCAAGAGTTTGAGATCCATGGCAACTGAGACCGCCAGGTCGCACCGAGGCACGCCATGTAGGACAGGGTTGGCCCTGCCCTACATGCCGCGGTTGTCGACTCTTGCAGACTTGTTAGGGAAGTGCCTTAACCAGTTAGAGAATCGGGAGATAGCGCTCGATCTCGTAGGCGCTGACGTGCATCCGGAAGCGGTCCCATTCGATCTGTTTGTTTTCCAGGAACTTGTCGAAAATATGGTCTCCCAGGGCTTCCCGCACCAGGGCGCTTTTTTCGACTTCCGTGACCGCCTCGTGCAGGCTCCCGGGCAGTTCCTG
>DASWLF010000547.1:0-2072 GCA_036396255.1 Desulfobaccales bacterium | reverse complement strand
TAACATACCTCATAAAGCTTGATTTCGGAGAATCAATAAAATAATGGCCTGGAAAGTACCTTTGGCGGATGTAAAATTAGGGCCGTAAGAACTGCCGGCGGTGGTTACGGTCCTGCAGTCCGGGTGGCTCTCCATGGGCCCAAAGACTCAGACCCAAATTCTACAGTAAACGCCGATTTTTGTGGATAAGTGGTTGAAATTGTTGAGGGCACTTTGGGTTTTGGGAAAAATGCGGTGCCGACAAAATAGCGCTATTGTGATTATATCTCTTGACAATAAAGGAGATAGTCTGGCATTATTGCGGTGACCTGATGGAGGCGCCGCATGTTTGTCCGAGTCAAAACCAAAGGGCCTTACCGGTATCTCCAGATCGTGGAGAACCATCGGGAAGGCAAGCGCACCGTGCAACGGGTTCTGGCCACCCTGGGGCGCGCTGATGAGCTCTCCGAGAGCGGCGGCGTCGATGTCCTGCTGCAATCCTTGGGCCGCTTTGCCACCCGCCTCCGGGTGATCGAGGGGTACGAGCACGGGCGTCTGGAAGCCGGAGGCCTGCGCCATATCGGCCCTGACCTGGTGTTCGGCCGTCTCTGGAAAGAACTGGGCTTGGACACCGCGCTGAACCGGCTGCTGCAGGACCGGGGCTTCGAGTTCCCGGTGGAGCGGGCCGTCTACCTCACCGTGCTCCATCGCCTGTTTGAGTCCGGTTCGGACCGGGCCGGGGAGCGGTGGCGGCGGGACGTCCGAGTGCACGGCGCCGACCCCTTGCAGCTGCACCACCTGTATCGGGCCATGCGCTGGCTGGGGGATAACCGGGAGGCGGTGGAGGAGGCCCTGTTTCACCGGCGCCGCGATCTGTTCACCGAATGCACCCTTGCCTTTTTTGACACCACCAGTCTGTATTTTGAGGGCCAGGGCGGGGAGAGCCTGGGGCAGTTCGGCTACTCCAAGGACCACCGGCCCGACCGCCGCCAGATGATCGTGGGTGCGGTCTTGACCGGCGAGGGCCGGCCGGTGTGCTGCGATCTCTGGCCGGGGAATCAGGCCGATGCCCACGCCTTGCTGCCGGTGGTGGCCCGGGTGCGGCAGCGCTTTGGGCTGAGCCGGGTCTGCTGGGTGGCGGATCGGGGCATGATCAGCGTCGACACCATCCGGGAGCTGGAGGACCAGGGGCTGGAGTATATCCTGGGGGCGCGCCTCCGGCAGCAACGGGAGGTGCGGGACCTGGTGCTGGGCTGCCCCGGCCGCTATCGGGAGGTGGCGGACAACCTCCGGGTCAAGGAGGTCTGGGTCAAGGGTCGGCGCTACGTCGTCTGCCACAACCCCAAGGAGGCGGTCAAGGACGCGGCCGACCGGGAGGCCATCGTCAAGGCCCTCGCTGATCAGCTGCGCCAGGGCGCCAAGGGGCTGGTGGGCAACCGGGGCTTCCGGCGGTTCCTGAAGGTCGATAAGGAGGCGGTGAGCCTCGATCAGGCCAAGGTGAAGGCCGAGGCCCGCTTTGACGGGAAATATGTCTTGCGCACCAACACCGAGTTGCCCGCGGCCGAAGTGGCGGTGCAATACAAGCGCCTGCTGCTGGTGGAGCAGTTCTTTCGGGCCGCCAAATCGCTGGTGGACACCCGGCCCATCTTCCACCAATGGGATGCCACCATCAAAGGCCATGTGTTTTGCTCGTTTCTGGCCCTGGTCCTGCTGGATGAGCTGCAGCGGCGGGTGGCTGACCGGGGTTGGAACTTTGAGTGGGCCGACATGCGCCGGGATCTCCTGGCCCTGGCGGAAGTCGAGGTCCGGGACGGTGACCACTGGTATCTTCTGCGCACCGCCCTCCAGGGGGTGGCTGGGAAAGTCTCCCAGGCGGTGGGCGTAAGCCTCCCACCCCCGGTCCGGCCCAGGGAATATGTGGTGCCGAAAGACAATTGTATCAGTATAACTATTTGATATCACAATATTTTAAAAAACTAACTGTAGAACTTGGGTCTGAATGTCCTTAATTGGGGGCATGTGGCACATGACCCTGATAAAAAAACAGCTAAGAAATTTAAGGTATCTCACTTAGATTTAGAAGGTCAACCGCT
>DASWLF010000546.1:0-1845 GCA_036396255.1 Desulfobaccales bacterium | reverse complement strand
GAGCTATTACAAAATATCGAAAAGGTAAACCAAAGGGGCAAAACCGTGGTGATCGTCACCCATTCCCCCACCGTGGCCGAAGTGGCCCACCGAATATATTACATTCAGGATGGCAGACTGAAAAGCGATGCGCAGTAACAGGGCGGTTCGCGAACCGCCCCTGCAGGTACAAGCGACCTTCCGATTTTATCCATATGGCCACGCACGTTTTTGGTATGAAAAACCCATGAATAAAACTCTGAAACAAAGAGCCTTGCTCCTGTCTTATTTCACGGTGGGCTACAACGTCCTGGAGGGCGCCGTCTCCCTGTTCGCGGGTTACCTGTCCGGCAGCATCGCCCTGGTGGGCTTCGGCCTGGACAGCTTTGTGGAGTCCCTGTCCGGCGGGGTGATGATCTGGAGATTCGCCCGGCACGAAACCCTGTCTCCGGAGGAAGAGGAGCGGCTGGAGCGCCGGGCCATCAGGATCGTAGGCTGCACCTTCTTGGTCCTGGGCGCCTATGTCCTCTATGAGTCCGGGCACAGGCTGATCTTCCAGGAAATTCCGGCCCCCAGCCTTCTGGGCATCTGCATCGCGCTGGCGTCCATCATCGTCATGCCGGTCTTGTTTTACCTAAAATACCGCACCGGCGAAGCCCTGGGCAGCGCCAGCCTCATGGCCGACTCCAAGCAGACCCTGGCCTGCGCCATGCTGTCGGTGGCCTTGCTGGTGGGGCTGGGGCTCAACTACCTTTACGGCGTCTGGCAGGCGGACCCCGTTATCGGGCTCGTCATCGTGGCGCTGTTACTCAGGGAGGGCTACCGGACCTTAAAGGAAGAGCGCTTGTGCAGTTGTGCGGCCTGCGGCGGCCCCGCCTCCACCCCTGCCGCCCCAGAAAATCCTCCCGGCGAGAAACCTGGCTCTTAAAAATCGCCGCCCGAATTTCCCACCTCAAATTTGGGGAATTGGCAGCTCAAAATCAGGGATTCCCCGATTTTCTTACCCCGCCGTTGGCAGCATAGTTATCCTGACCCGATACTTAACGAAACCGAGAGGCAAGGGATTTCGGCCGACCCGCCGGAGCCGTGATCTGGCCGCCGGCATTAGGGGACCCGGCAAGCAGGAGAGGTGATGAAGATCAGAGGATCTTTCCGAGATGATTTCAGGAACGCCGCCTTTCGTTACACCATGTGGCTGGCAATTCTCGGTTTTGCGGTAATAGTGGGCGTCGCCGCCCTGAGCACCACTGCTTCCTGAAGTCGTGTAACCACGCCGGCTCAGCGGCGGCCCCGCGTCTTCTCCAGGCGCTGAATCACTCCCTTGAGGAGGATGGGCCAGGCAATGGTGGCGTCGCACAGGACCTCAGCGAACCGGCCGCCGTCCTCGGGAGCCACAAATTTGCCCCAGGAGACCCCCTCCCTGAAGGTGCAGCCGCTCAGCCCCCCCCAATGGGCCGGTTCCGGGCAGATGCGCACCCCGTAATAGAACCGCGCTTCCGGCAAGTCGAGTTCCAGGCGGGTTTGCAGCAGATCCAGATAGGGCGCCACCTGCTGGGCCCAGTTCCGGGGCACTCCCCCGCCCACCGTGAAGATCCCCAGTTTCCGGGCGCTCAACGCCCGCCGGGCGTACTCCCCCAAGTCCAGGAAGGGATTGAAATTTATAGAAATTGCCCCTAAGGCGTCGGCAAACTTCTGCCCCGCGGCCAGACCCCGGCGCACCATGTGGCCCGCCAGGTCCAGACCCAGCTCCGAGTCGGTGAAGGCCGGAATGAACACCGGCACCCCCTTGAGATAAGCGTTCCGCAGGATTCCCGGGCTGTCGGTCTGCTCCGCCAGATACCGCCCCAACTCCCGGCAGAGGCTGAC
>DASWLF010000545.1:0-6926 GCA_036396255.1 Desulfobaccales bacterium | reverse complement strand
GTGTGATAGGCTGACTTGAGTAGTTTTGGCCTTCTCCATCAAGGCCACAAAGTTTTCCGTGGTCGCCTTGGTCTTGCTTAGGAAAGTATTGGGATAAACCCCGATCCAGACGATGAACAGCAGCAGCGGCACGAAGATGGCGATCTCCCGGCAGGAGAGGTCTTGCAGTTCTTTGTTCTTCTCGTTGGTCACTTCCCCGAACATCACCCGCTGGAACATCCAGAGCATGTAGCAGGCCGCGAAGATGACGCCGGTGGCGGCCACGGTGGCATAGATAGGGTTGGTCTTAAACGCGCCCAGGAGGATGAGAAATTCCCCCACAAAGCCGTTCAAACCGGGGAGCCCGATGGAAGACAGGGTCACGATCATGAAGATGGCGGCGTAAATGGGCATGGGAGTGGAGAGACCGCCAAAATCGGCGATCATCCGGGTATGGCGCCGCTCATAGATCATGCCCACGATCAAAAACAAGGCCCCGGTGGAGAGCCCGTGGTTGATCATCTGGATGATGCCCCCCTGGACCCCGGGCATGGTGAAGGTGAACAGCCCCAGCATGACAAAGCCCAGGTGGCTTACGGAAGAAAAGGCGACGAGGCGCTTCAGGTCCTTTTGCACCATGGAGACCAGCGCGCCGTAAACGATGCCGATGACCGCCAGGATGCTGAACAGGGGCACAAAGTAGTGGGCCGCCTGGGGAAACATAGGCATATTGAAGCGCAGGAAGCCGTAAGTTCCCATCTTCAGGAGCACCGCGGCCAGGATGACCGAACCCACGGTGGGAGCTTCGGTGTGGGCGTCCGGCAACCAGGTATGGAAGGGGAACATGGGCACCTTGATGGCGAAGGCCAGCCCAAAGGCCAGGAACATCCAAAACTGCATGTTGAAAGGAACGCTCAGGCTGTACATCTTCAGGAGATCAAAGGTGTAAACCCCGGTGACCTTGCCGTGGTAAAAGTAGAGGACCAAAATGGCGACCAGCATCAACACGCTGCCGAACATGGTGAAGAGGAAGAACTTGATGGCCGCGTAGATCCGCCGGGCCGGGTTGCCCCAGATACCGATGAGCAGATACATGGGGATGAGCATCACTTCCCAGAAGACATAGAAGAGAAAGAGGTCCAGGGAGACGAAGACGCCCAACATGCCGGCAATCAGGGTCAGGAGGCAGATCATGAACTCCTTGACCCGGTGCTGGATGTCCGTCCAGGTGGCCAGGACGCACAGCGGGGTCAGGAAGGTGGAGAGCATGATCAGAAGCAGGGAGAAGCCGTCGATTCCCACGTAATAGCTGATGCCGTATTGGGGCAGCCAGTTATAGCGCTCCACGAACTGCATGGCCGCGGTCTGGCTGTCGAAGCGGAACCACAGGGGCAGGGAAAACAAAAATTCCAGCAAGGATATCCCCAGGGTAACCTGCTTCAGCAGTTTGTGGTTCTTCCGGTCCAGGAAGGCCAGGAGCACCGCGCCCAGCACGGGGAAGAAGACCAGGATGGAGAGGATGGGTAATTGCATAAACCCCTCTAGTCGTTAACGTCCGACAAGGTAGCCGGTGATCACGACCACCCCCAGGAGGATGGCCAGGGCGTAGTTCTGGACAAAGCCCGTCTCCAGCTTGCGGAGGTGGGCGCTCAAATAGGCGATAATCCCGGCGCTGCCGTTCACCACGCCGTCTATCCCCTTCTCATCCACCTGCCGCCAGAGGATGTTGGAACCTTCCTTGATGGGTTCCACCACGGTGGTGTCATAAATCTCATCCACGTAGTACTTGTGGTAGATGAGGTCGTAGATGGTGGGGAATTTCTCCGAGACGATGGTGGGGAGGTCCGGCATGAGAATATAAAATTTGTAAGCCGTATAAATCCCCAGAGCGGCCACACCCATGCTGAAGAGCATCATGCCCACCTCGAAGGTGGCCGTGGGATGGGCCGCGGCGTGATGGACCACCGGGGTGATGGAGGGGGCCAGGAAATCCCGGAACACGTGGGCTCCCTCGATGAGGGGGATGCCCACAAAGCCGCCCACCACCGAGAGCCCCGCCAGGATCATCAGGGGGACGGTCATCAGGGGCGGAGATTCGTGGATGTGGTGGGCCACATGGTGGTCCACCCGGGATTCGCCGTGAAAGGTCATGAACACCGCCCGGAACATGTAGAACGCGGTGATGAAGGCCGCGGCGGTGGCTATGCCCCAATAAATGATTTTGCCGTCCACCAGGGAGTGGAAGAGAATCTCATCCTTGCTGAAAAACCCGGCAAAGGGAAAGATGCCGGCAATGGCCAGGGTGGCCAGGAGAAAAGTCCAGTAGGTGATGGGCATGTGTTTCTTCAGGTCCCCCATCTTGCGCATGTCCAGCTCGCCGCTCAAGCCGTGCATCACGGAGCCGGAGCCCAAAAAGAGGAGGGCCTTGAAAAAGGCGTGGGTCATGAGATGGAAGATGCCGGAAACGTACGCGCCCACACCGCAGGCCAGGAACATGTACCCCAGCTGGCTCACGGTGGAATAGGCCAGGACCCGCTTGATATCGAACTGGGCCATGCCGATGGTGGCGGCAAAGATGGCGGTGGCCGCGCCGATGGTGGCCACCACGGTTAAGGAAACGGGGGCCAGGGAATAGAGGGCGCTGCACCGGGCCACCATGTAAACGCCGGCGGTGACCATGGTGGCCGCGTGGATCAAGGCGGACACCGGGGTGGGGCCTTCCATGGCATCCGGCAGCCAGGTGTACAGGGGAAGCTGCGCGGATTTGCCGGTGGCGCCGAGGAAGAGAAAGAGCGTAATGGCGGTGATCACCCCCGCTCCCACCGGGTACTGGGCGGCCAGGGCGAAGACCTCCCGGAAATTGACGCTGCCGAAGGTCCAAAAAATGAGGAAGATGCCCAAAAGAAAGCCGAAATCGCCGATGCGGTTGACCACGAAGGCCTTTTTGCCCGCGTCGGACGCGGACTGCTTCTCATAGTAGTAGCCGATGAGCAGGTAAGAACAGAGCCCCACGCCTTCCCAGCCCACGAACATCAGCAGAAAGTTGTTGGCCCCCACCAGGATGAGCATGGCGCAGACGAAGAGGTTTAAGTAGGTGAAGAAGCGGTAAAACCCCGGGTCGTCGTGCATGTAGCTGACGGAATAGATATGGATGAGGGTGCTCACCCCAGAAACGATCAAGAGCATGATCAGGGACAGCGGGTCGATGAGAAAGGCCACCTGCGCCTGGAAGGAACCGGAGCTCATCCAGGTATAGATCACCTTTTCCACGTGCCGGGAACCGGGGGGGAGCTTCAGGAATTCCAGGAAGATGGCCACGGTGACCAGGAAGCTCAGGCCCACGGCCAGGGAGCCGATGGTCCCCACCACATTCTTGGACAGATTTTTACCCCAGAGGCCGTTAATCAGAAAGCCCACGAAGGGGAAAAGAGGAATCAGCCAGACATAATCCATCATGGGTAGCGCCTCACCACTTGAGGATATTGAGTTCGTCCACGTACACCGTGGCCCGGTTGCGGAAGATGGCTACGATCAGGGCCAGCCCCACCGCCACTTCGGCCGCGGCCACGGTCATCACGAAGAACACGAACATCTGGCCGTCCACCGCCTTGAAATAGTCGGCAAAGCCGATGAAGGCCAGGTTGACGGAGTTGAGCATCATTTCGATGCACATGAAGACGACCAGGGCGTTGCGCCGGATAATGACCCCGATGGCCCCCAGGGCGAACAGGGTGATGCTCAGGGCCAGATAGTAGGATAAAGGCACAGCCATCAGAACTTTCCCCCCAATTCATGACCCATGGGGCCATATGGGTTCACTTTAATCCCCCCTGCCCCCCCTTTAGGAAAGGGGGGAATAGCGGAAGTCCCTGTAACGTTAAAGGGGCTTAAAAGTCCCCCTTTTCTAAAGGGGGATTTAGGGGGATTATTAAGACCTGTCTTCACGGCAAGACTCATTTCAATTTGGTCTTCGCCAGCACCACCGCGCCGACGATGGCCACCAGGAGCAGCACCGAGGTGACTTCGAAGGGCAGCAGGTAATCGGTGAAAAGGCTCACGGCAATGGACTCGGTGTTGCCCAGGCCCGGGGCCATGGCTTTGGGCGGCGGCAGCTTGGCCTGGGAGAACCCGTACATCAGGATCAGGGCGGTGAACCCGGCCAGGATGATGCCCCCCAGCTTCTGCCCGATGTAGGGAAACCTGGGGGCCTCCTCGGGCTGGCGCAGGTTCAGGAGCATGATGACAAACAGGAACAGCACCATGATGGCCCCGGCATAGACGATGATCTGGATGGCGGCGATGAACTCGGCGTGGGCCAGCAGGTAGATGCCCGCCACCGCAAAAAAATTGACGATGAGCCACAGGGCGCTCCGCAGCGGATGAGTCTGAAAGACCACCAGGACTCCGGAGATCAGGGCTATGGCCCCCAGGATGAAAAAGAGGATCTGCATCCCTCCTCCTATGCCTGCCGAAATGGCGTGGGACCGGCCAGGCGGTTCACAGCCAATCCTGCAGCCGCAGTTGCGACTTGCTCTGGGTGGCCCGTTCCATATCGAGGATGAGCGCGCTTTTCTCGAATTGGGCCAGTTCGTACAGGTTGTTCAGCTTGATGGCGCCCTTGGGGCAGGCCTCCTGGCAGAAGCCGCAGAAGATGCAGCGCTGCAGGTCGATGGTGAACGCCACCGGGTACTTCTCGTGCTCCGGACCTTCCGCGGGGTTGATGCCCCGGATGGCGTTACTGGGGCAGACCACCATGCACAGGGTGCAGGCCACGCAGCGCCGCCGGCCGTCGGGGTCCACGGTGAGCTCCGGATGGCCCCGCCAGCGGGGGGACACCTCCCGCCTCTCTTCGGGATACTGCAAAGTGATGGGTTTGGTGAACACCATCCTGAGGGTAGTGGCCAGACCTTTGAGTAAAGGAATGATCATGGGTTAACCCTTGAGAAATAAGATTAAGGCCCCGGTGGCCAGGATGTTGGCCAGGCACAGGGGCAGCAGCACCTTCCAGCCCAGCTTCATGAGCTGGTCAAACCGGAACCGGGGGAAGGTGCCTCTCACCCAGATAAAGAAGAAGACCAGGGCGAAGGTCTTGGCCGTGAACCAGACAATGGGGGGCAGCACCGGCCCCTGCCAGCCGCCCAGGAACAAGGTGGTGGCCAGGGCCGAGGCCACGATGATGTGGGCGTATTCACCCATCATGAACATACCCCACTTCATGGAGCTGTATTCAGTCTGGTAGCCGGCCACCAGCTCGTTTTCGCACTCGATGAGGTCGAAGGGGGTGCGGCCGCACTCGGCGAAGGCCGCCACCATAAAGAGGATGAAGCCCAGGGGCTGGTAGACCACGAAGGGTATGGTCTTCTGGGCCTCCACGATCTTCACGGTGCTTAAAGACCCGGCCAGCATCAGCACCCCGATGACGGACAGCCCCAGGGCCAGTTCGTAGCTCACCATCTGGGCGCTGAGGCGCAGGCCGCCCAGCAGGGAGTACTTGTTGTTGGAGGCCCAGCCCCCCAGGACCGCGCCGTACACCGCCAGCGACGACACCGCAAAGATATAGAGGAGCCCCACGTTGACGTCCGCGATGACCCCCTGGTTAAGGGCGGCGACGCTGAGATCGATCTTGTGGCCGTAAATCGTGATCTCCGGAGGCAGAATGGTGTTGGCGAAGGGGATGGTGGCAAAGGGCAGAAAGGCGCACACCGCGGTGAGGATGGGGGCAAGGACGAACAGCA
Source organism: Desulfobaccales bacterium (assembly GCA_036396255.1). Classification (GTDB taxonomy): domain Bacteria; phylum Desulfobacterota; class Desulfobaccia; order Desulfobaccales; family 0-14-0-80-60-11; genus DASWLF01. Next base: position 1,212 of record DASWLF010000545.1, on the reverse strand, counting down.
CCTTGTTGGCTCCCGGAGGCGTGAAGTCCTCTTTGAATATCAGTTTGATGGCGTCCGCCAACGGTTGCAGCAAACCCCACGGTCCCACCCGGTTGGGGCCGTAGCGCAACTGGATGAAACCAAGGACCTTGCGTTCCATAAGCACCGTGTAAGCCACGGCCGTGAGCAAGACCCCCAAGACTACGGCGATCTTGAGGACGATGATGATTATCAACAGGGGCAGATTCATCTTCTCAACCCTTTTGGATGGTCACGCGCACCAGGTTGGAGTTAAGAGTCAATTTATGGGCCGCGGGCGCGGCGAAATGGTCCGGCATAAACACCACCCCGGCCGGCAGGTCCGGGGTCACGGTGACGGGCAGGCTGATCTCTCCCTGGGAGGAAACGACCTTGGCGGGGTCGCCGTCGGCCAGGTCCAGGTTGTGGGCGTCTTTCGGGTTGATCTTGAGGCGCGCCTCGCCGGTGACCACCAGGGTGCCGCAGGGCTCATGGGTGGTGAAGGAGCCGGAGTGCTGCAAGGCCTTGCCGATGACCAGGGTGAAGGGCCGCCGGCCGGGGAGGCTTACGTCCGTCTCGAAGGGGACGAACTTGCCGGCCACCGCGGCCTTAATATCCGGGCCGGGCGCACTGGATTGGGGCGCCAGTCCGGCCCACAGGGGCAGGTTCTGGGCCAGCTCCCGGAAGATGTCCTGGGGACCGGAGAATTTCAGGGGGAGGCCCATTTTGGCGGCCAACTGGCCGATGATCCGCCAGTCGGGGCGCACCCCGTTGGCGGACAGGGCCTGGGCCAGCTTCCCCAACTGCCCGGTGCTGCTGACAAAGGTCCCTTCCTGCTCGGCGTGCACCGCCACCGGCAGCACCACCTGGGCCAATTGCGCCGTTTCGGTGAGGAAGGCGTCCTGCACCACGATGAAGGGCACCTTCTTCAGGAGCTTTTCGGTGCGCTTGCGGTTGGGGAGCCAGCGCAGCAGGTCGCCGCCCAGCAGGTACAGGGCCTGGGGCGCGGCGGGGTCGCCCTGCTCCAGGAGCTCCAGCATCCCCTCCAGGGTGGGGCCAGCTTCGGTCACCACGGGCTGCGCCCCCCAGAAGACCGCGGCGCCGTCCGCGTTCAGGGGTTGGTAGCCGGGCAAATGGTCCGGCAGGACCCCCACTTCGCAGACGCCCCGGGAATTGTTCTTCTCGGCCACGGGATAGAGGGCGCTGCCTGGGTTA
>DASWLF010000544.1:0-5696 GCA_036396255.1 Desulfobaccales bacterium | reverse complement strand
TCTTCCTTTTGCTCTGATTGTTACAGGTTGGGCAAATGAAGCAAAGCGATGCAGCAAAAGACCCTCAATCTGTTGCAATTACAAAAACGATTTGGCTCTAATCCGCCTTAGAAGAATACAAATGATCTTTCGAATCGTGATAAAATCATCGACCAGTAATTCATTATATTGGGCTTTTAACTTTGGTGATTTCGATCAGCAACCTTCCTTCTATCGAACGAACTTCTGAGGAAACCTCATTCACGATAATAATAATGGATAATGTGACCTGCCCCCAGCGGTTGTACCAAGTTTTAAGTTAGAGTGGGGGTCAAGTCAAGCCAGAGATCCTGGCGGAGCATAGCGGAGCCAGGATCTCAGGGAATCACCTCAGTGGGCTCTGGGGAGGAGTGGCCACCAATCCACCGGCCGCGGCTGGGGGAGGGGTTTTCGCCATAAGCAAAGTTTTATTGCGATTGCTTATCTTTTCCCGCGGCGCTGGCCTCGCCCTGGGAGGCCGGGGGTTCCTGGCTGACCTCCGGCAGTTCGGCAAAGCGGTGCGGCAGCCTGATGGTCACGGTGGTCCCCTGGCCCAGCTTGCTCTCCAGGGTGATGATGCCCCGGTGCTCATCCACGATCTGGCGCACGAACACCATCCCTAAGCCGGTCCCCCCCAGCTTGGTGGTATAAAAAGGCACGAAGACCTTGTCCACCACGTCCTCCGGCATACCCCGGCCCGTGTCCTTGATGATCAGAATGGCGTAGTTTTTGTCCCTGGCGGTCCGCACCATGAGGGCGCCTCCCGGACGCATGGCCTCAATGGCGTTGCGCAGCAGGTGCGACACGGCCACTTTCAGCAGGTGCTTGTTGAGGCGGCCCACCAGGGGCGTGGGGCAGAGCTCGCTCAGCAGAGTGATATTCTTGCCCTTGAGCTCCGGGCGCAGCAATTCCAGGGTGCTAAAGACGATGACGTTCAGGTCCTCCTGGGCAAAGAAGGAAGTCTTCCTCTGGGCCAGGGTTTCGAAGCGCTCTACCATCTGCTCGATGCGCCGGGCCTCCTCGGCGATGGCCGTGGCCCAGGCCCGGGAGGGGTCCGATTCGTCGGTCTTTTTCAAGAGCCGGTGGCTGAAGCCCCCGATGATGTGGAGGGGGTTGCGGATGCCGTGGGCCATGCCCATGGCCATCTCCGACATGGTGCGCTCCATCACCAGGGCCTCCATCTCCCGGTTGAGGGCCAGGATCTCCTGGCTGGTTTCCTCCAGATGGTGATGGTCGGCCTCCATGCGTCGGTACAGGCGCTGGATGCGGTGGAAAAACAGGGTGATAGCCGCGATTGCCACATAGATAATTGTGTCAAAGCCCCCAAAGATCCGATGCAAGAGGCTCAAGTTGGGAAGATTAAAGTACTTAACCAGATCCCCCAGGCTGTGGGACACCAGGTGGGTGCAGGAAAAGATCAGAAAGACGATGGCCAGCCAGTTGAGGAAAAGCCACAGGGCATTTTCCGGGTCCCGGGCCACCAACCGATAGCTTATCCGCAAAGAGAGCAGGTTGAGAATGGCTACAATGATTGAGGCCGCAAATTCCAGGATCCAGATGGGGGCCAGGGGCAGGGCGATCATGACCGCTCACCTCGCGAATCCTGGGCCAGGGCCTTCAGCCCCCGGTAAAACAGGTAGAAGGCCGGTACCAGGAAGAGGAAGTGGTCGATTTTGGTGATGTAGACCAGCCAGGTCTGAGCATCATACATCAGGATTTCCCGGGCAAAGCCCTTCCCAAGGATCACCGGGTTTTCCAGGGTCCAATCGGCCCAGTGGCCGATGAAGGCGTCCAGGTTCCAGAAGACCAACAGGGCCCAGGCCCAGAGGAGGAACTTAAAGCCGCTGAATTTCTCCAACCCGGCCTGATAAATCTCCAGGATGAAAAAGAACATGGCGGCGGCGAACAGCAAGTGGGCCGCCTGGTGGACGTAGGAGCCTTCCGTGCCGAATTGGAACCAGCCGACCCATTGCGCCAGGCCAGGTCTGGGGGAGAGGAGCAGCAGGGCGAAAACCGCGCCTGCGATCTGGGCTACGCGTCGCCTCATGAAGTCACGCCTCACTTGGTTCTATTGTGAGCATGTTCGAGGAGGTTGTCAATGAAAGCAACGTTTAAGGTTGAAATCATGGGCTTATTACCCCCCATCCCGGCCTTTCCCTGAAAAATCATCTACAAAACCTGGGAAAATGGTGGGGGAGCCGTCCCTGGCCGCCCACTGGAGCAACTACCTAACTTAGTACAGTGGTTCATAAATTCGGTTACGTATTTATTAACGGGAACGGAACAGTGATCTAATTCCCCCTCACTCTAACCCTCTCCCCCATTGGGGGAGAGGGGATAAAGAAGGAACTCCTGTAATGCTCCCTCTCCCCCCGCTGGCGGGGGGAGAGGGCTGGGGTGAGGGGGGCTTTGTAAAAACGTCACCATAATTACGAAATTCTGTACTTAGATGTATTTTATAGAGCTTAAACGTATTTACCGCTAAAAACTCATCGTCCCTGGTATCCCAGGGTGCGGATGGCCCGGGGGTCCCGGCGCCAGTTTTTCCACACTTTGACCCAGAGCTCCAGGAACACCCTGGCGTCCAACAGGGCCTCCATTTCAGCCCGGGCCTCGGCCCCGATGGCCTTGAGCATCCGGCCGTGCTTGCCGATGAGGATGCCCTTCTGGGAGTCCCGCTCTACGTAGATGACGGCCCGGATGCGCACCAGATCGGGGCGGCGACTTTCATCGAACTCCTCGATGAGCACCGCCACCGCGTAGGGGACCTCCTCCCCGATGTGATGCAGCACCCGCTCCCGGATGAGCTCCGCCACCAGGAAACGCTCGGTGGCGTCCGTCTCCAGTTCCGGGGGGTAAAGGGGCTCCCCCTGCGGCAGGAGCTTGATGATGGCCGCCACCAGTTCCGGCAGGCCGTCCCCCGCCAGGGCGCTCACCGGGATGACGGGCGAGTCCGGGAAAAGGTCGTGCAAGGCGCTCATCAGGGGCAGAAGTTTCGGCTTGGCCACCAGATCGATCTTATTGATGGCCACGATGAGGGGGCGGGAGAGTTTTTGTAAATGCGGCAACAGCACCCGGTCCTGGGGGTCGGGAGGCCGGGGCTCCACCAGCCACACCACCGCATCGGCCTCGTTCAGGGCCGTGAGGGCCGCCTGCACCAGGGTCTGATTCAGGGGGCCCTTGGGCTCCAGAACCCCCGGGGTGTCCAGGAACAGGAGCTGGGCCTCGGGCAGATTGACGATGCCCAACAACCGGAAACGGGTGGTCTGGGGCTTGGGGGAGGTGATGGCCAGCTTCCCCCCCACCAGACGGTTCAACAACGTGGACTTCCCCACGTTGGGAAAGCCGATGAGCGCCACGTAGCCGCATTTGAAACCGTTTCCGGTTTTCGGTTTCCGGTATTCGGTATTAGAATTAGATGACATGGAAATATTATAATCTATTTAGGGCCGGGGGCCAGAGACCCCGGGCCCTAAAAAAACTGGGGGAGGGGGCTAAGGGCTTTTTCGCAAGTGGCCCTTACCCTCTCCCCCAGGCCCCCACCCCAAATCCCTTAAGGGTGATGCAATTAGCCGGGGAAGTCGGGGCCATTGGGCCCCGCCTTCCCCGGCCCTTATGGGGGTTGGGAGGGGGGTTTGGGGGGAGGGCAGGGGCCAGTGGCACAGGCGTCCCCGCCTGTGGAAGCCCCTGGCCCTCCCCCCAAAAACTTTTCATCTCACCTCCGCCGCCGCCCCAGGATAAGGGCCAGGCCCGCCAGGACGGTGCAGGCCCAGGCGAAGACGTCGCCCACCCGGGTGTAGAGGCTGCCGCCGGGGAGCCAGGCCAGCTCCAGGGCGTGGGCGTCCGGCACAAATAGCTCCGATTGCCACAAAATGCGGCCCCGGGCGTCAATGAAGGCGGAAATCCCGGTGTTGGCGGCCCGGGCCAGGCAGACGTGGTTCTCCACCGCCCGCAGCACCGCCATGGACAGGTGCTGGGAAGCCGCCGAAGTCTTGCCGAACCAGGCGTCGTTGGTGATGTTCACCAACAGGCGGGCCCCGTTTGTCACCTGGGCCCGGCTCAAGTGTGGGAAGATGGACTCGTAGCAGACCAGGGGGCCGATGGCTCCTTCCGGCAGCGACACGGTGCCCCCCACCGGCCCTTCGGCAAAGTCGCCGACCATGGGCACCATCTTGCCGATGAAGGGGAAAAACCGCTTCAGCGGCACGTATTCGCCGTAGGGCACCAGGTGCGCCTTGTCATAGTAGCCCACCACTTCGCCCTGGGGGGAGAGCAGGTAGGCCCGGTTGAAAAAGCGATCGCCGTCGGGGGTGAGGTCCATGGCCGGGGCGCCGAAGAGCAGATAGCCTTGGGACTCCCGGGCGATTTCCTGGACCCGGTCCGTGAGCCCCGGGGTGCGCAGGAAGAAGAAGGGGGCCGCGGTCTCGGGCCAGATGATGAGCCGGGACCCTTTGACTTTGCGGTCAAGCTCGGCGTAGCGCTCCAGGGTGGCGGTCACCATCTCCTTTTTCCACTTTTCCCCCTGCTTGATATTGCCCTGAGCCACGGCCACCTTGATTTTGGGGCTGCCGGCCTCCAGCTTTTGCACCGCTTCCAGGCGATACCAGCCGTAGCCCAGCCACAGGACCACAATCAGGCAGACCACCGGCAGGTGGCGCCACTGGCGGACCCTCAGGCCCTGGGGCGGAAAGCAGGTAAGATACAGGGCCACGTTGACCAGGACCACCAGGCAGGAGAGGCCGTAGACCCCGGTTATATCGGCCAGTTGCAGCAGGAGGGGATGCTGGTAAAGGCCGTTGCCCAGGAGTCCCCAGGGAAAGCCGCTGAGGATGTAGGTTTGGCCGAATTCCAGGGCCACCCAAAGAGCCGGGGCCCACCAGAGGAGGCTAAGACCCCGGGCCGCGCCCCAGTTCACTCCCAGGGCCCAGAGGGCCCGGTAGAGCGAGAGGTAGCCGGCCAGCAGCAACAGCACCCCCAGGGACACGATCAGGGGCAGATTGCCGAAGACGTGGGTGACGTAGACGATCCAGTAGAGCAGCCCCAGATAGTGGGCCAACCCGGAGACCAAACCCAGGAAGAAGGCCCCCTTCAGGGACTGCCCCCGAAGGGCCCAAAGCAGGGGCACCAGGGCCACCACCAGCAGATAGGCCTGGTCCCACTTGGGGAAGGCCGCGGCCAACAGGAGGCCGGAGAGGACCGCGGCCCCTATATGTGCGAAGTTAATGCGCTTGTTCATTGGTGGATTATAGCCGCATCAAAGGGGAAGGGAAAGAAATAGGGGTCAGGGGCCAGGGGTCAGGGGTCAGAAAAAACCTATCCATCCCTGGCCCTTGATCCCTTTTAATCATCCGTTATAGTTCCCTATCTTTAAAATGAACCTGCCGTAACGCCATCGTCTCCATAAGGCTTTCTTGAGACCCAAACAGAGACGAGGCATTTATGTTATAACCGTCCAGCAGCTTAAGAACCTTCAATCTTTCGGAATAAGGAATATTGAATTTCCATAGAAGGTCTTGATTCGGGTCATCGCGAGCAAAGGCTTCTTCGTGCGGTGCATACCTCCATTGCCCGTCAGGCGTACCGTCACGAATGATGCAGATTGTATACTGACTCTGCTGAATAAAATGACGCCTATCTGTCTTAACAAACGGTCCAAGTCGGCGAATATATGCCTCATT
>DASWLF010000543.1:0-3111 GCA_036396255.1 Desulfobaccales bacterium | reverse complement strand
CCTTCGAAGGAGGGGTGGAGATAGCCCTTGGCCAGGTCCAGGGTCTCGGGGATGCTCGGTTCCTTCAGGTTCTTGATGCTGCCGTGGAAGACCTCTTCCAGCTTGTGTTCCACCTTTTTCTGGATGCGGTCCTTGAGGCAGACCTGCAATAACTGCCGGTAGTGCCGCCTCGCCCGGGCGCTTTTCTTGGAAGAGTGGGTGACGTATAGGAGCCACTCTCCAATGGGCGGCATCCAGACTTCGCCGCCCAGGGCCTCGATCTCCCGCACCGCGTTTTCATTGGAGAACTGGTTGGCCCGGGTGTAGATCTCGCCCACGATGCCCACCACCGGTTTGCCGCCATTGGTGCTCAGGGCGATGTCGTCAAAGGCCCGCCGGGACTGGTGCAGGACCGCCAGCAAGTCCTGGCGGTCCCGCAAGGCCTCATAGGTTTTCTGCAAATAGTGGCGGTAGACTTCGTCGGCGTGGCCGGGGCGGCGCTCATAGGGCCGGGTCTCCCGCAGCTTCTTCTCCAGTAAATCGATGGCCACCACCCCATGCCAGGTGATGCGGTCGAAGTCGTCGCCCACCAGGCCCACTTCTTCGTACATATTTTCGCTCTGGTCCGGGGAATAGACCGGCACCTGGGGGTAGCCCAGTTCGTCCAGCACCAGGCGGTGGAAGCGGTGGTACTGGCCGAAGCGGCAGGGGCCGTTGGCCGCGGGCATGAAGAAGGCGCTCTTCTCCGGGTCGAAGTCCGGGCGCCGGATGAGCTTGGCCAGGTCCCCGGTGGTGAGGATCAGGGGGTAGCACTCTTTGCCGGAGGTGAGGCGGCGGCCCAGCTCCAGGGTCTCTTCGTCGGATTCGGGTAAGGCCTCGGCCTCGCCGCCGCAGGCCTGGAAGGCCGCCACCAGGGCCAGGGCCTGGTCCGTCATGGGCGGCAGAAAGATCTTGCGCTTCAGGTTACCGGTAACCCGGTAGCGGAATGGCGACACCCGGACCGGGGCCGGCGCCACGGTGACGTTTTTCAGGCTGTCCAGGAAGGCCTCCAACCGGGTGATGGCCCCCACGTCGGAGGAGTGCTCGTCGATCTCGATTTCGAGATATGGTTTGCCCCGCATCCGGTCCTTGAAGAAGTGCTCGATGAAAGAATCGGGGCCGCAGCCGAAGTTGGTGATAAAGATGCCGTAGAGTCGGGGGTCCTGGCGGATGTGCTCGGCCACCCCCAGGATCTTCTGGCCGAAGCGCCAGTACATGGGTTTGATTTCATCCAGGTCCTTAACTTCGTCCACCGGCAGAAAGTCCATGGGCATGGCCTGCACCCCCAGCTGCCGCAGTTTGCGGTGCAGATTGAGGTTCATGCCCGGGTCAAAGGCGTTGTAGGGCCGGCCGATGAGCACCATGAGGCGCTGCCCCGGCGGCAGGGAGTCCAGAATTTCCCGGCCCCGGGCCTGCAAGCGGTCGTAATAGACCAGTTGGGCCTCCATGGCCCGGCGCAGGGCCCGGTTCACCTGGAAGATGGAGACTCCCAGTTCCTTGCCCAGGTCCTTGAGGCCCTGGCGCAACACCCGGTGGCCCCGGCCGAAGTAGAGGACCGGGGACAGCAGCCTGGCGCCATACTCGCCGAAATCGATGGCCGTGGGCACCGTGTAGGCCAGGGCCTGGGCCATGGGGCAGACCACGCCCAAACGGATTTCCGGGTGCGGGTGCGCCATGTCGATGACGCTGGGCAAAAAGATGCGCTTGACCCCGGCCTTCAGCAAATCCAGGATGTGCCCGTGGGCCACCTTCACCGGGTAGCAGGGCTCCGCGGCCAGGGCTTCAATTCCCTGGTTGATCACCGCCTTGTTGGTTTTCTGCGAATAGACCACGGTGAAGCCCAGCTCTTCGAAAAAGGCCCGGAAGAAGGGCATGAGTTCCTGGAAGAACATGGTGCGGGGAATGCCGATGGGGCCCCGCCTGCCTTCCTGGGGCGGCTCCGGCCCGTAGAGCCAGTCTTCCCGCTCGGCCAACAGGTTGGGCAGGTCGTACTGCTTCTGGGTGCGGGCCACTTCGTACTTTTCGCAGCGGCTGCCGTAGAACAGGGGCTTTTCTCCTTCGATCTGCACCTGCCGTATCTCACAGTGGTTGGGGCAGCCGTTGCATTCGAAGGAGGAGACGTCATAGTGCCGGTCGGCCAGATCGAAGCCTTTGAATCTGGACTCCTCCCAGTCCCGCTCCCGCATGGCCAGGATGGCGGCGCCGATGGCCCCGGTGACGTCGTGGTGCGGCGGCACGGTGATGGGCTTGCCGCACACCTGCTGGAAGGCGGCCACGATGCCGCGGTTGGCCGCGGTGGCGCCCTGGTAGAAGATGCGGTTGCCGATGGGCCGGTCTTCCACCACCTTGTTCAGGTAGTTCTGGACGATGGAGTAGGACAGCCCCGCCACCAGGTCGTCCTTGGCGGCGCCCCGCTGCTGGTGGTGCACCAGGTCCGATTCCATGAACACGGTGCAGCGCTCGCCCATGCGCACCGGGCTTTGGCTCTCCAGGGCCAGGCGGCCGAACTCCTCCTTGATGGAGATGCCCAGCTTCTCGGCCTGTTCCTCCAGGTAGGAGCCGGTGCCCGCGGCGCACACCTTGTTCATCATGAAATCCACGATGGCGCCACTGCTCAGACTGATGAACTTGGAGTCCTGGCCGCCGATCTCGAAGATGGTGTCCACCTGGGGGTCGATGGCCGCGGCCGCGGTGGCCTGGGCGGTGATCTCATTGCGCACCAGGTCGGCCCCGATGAAATCGCCGGTGAGGTAGCGCCCCGAACCGGTGGTGGCCGCGCCCATGATGTGCACCCGATCTTTGAGTTTGGCGCCCACCCGGCGCAGGCCCTCGGTGATGGCCTCCAGGGGCCGGCCCGCGGTCATGAGGTATTCCCGGGCCAGGACCCGCATCTCCGGGTCGATGACCACCACGTTGGTGCTGATGGAGCCCACGTCGACGCCCAGATAGCCTTGCACTATGCTGGCGTCCTCGGGCAAAGGGACCACCATGTAGTCTTCCGGCCCCAGTGGCGGCGGCGGGGTCAGGGGCGGCAGGCGCCGGGCCTGCTCCGCTTCCTTGAGGAGATGTTGCCTCAACGGTTCCAGATTTAGG
>DASWLF010000542.1:0-6658 GCA_036396255.1 Desulfobaccales bacterium | reverse complement strand
CGGTCTCCGGCGGCCAGGGCGGTGACCAGGTTATGGGTGGTGCGGAGGCGGCTGCCCATAATTTCCTGCTTGTGCCCCGCGGTCCACCTGGTAAAGATGGAGGCCCCGGCCAGGTTGATGATCCAGTCGGCCTCCGGCACCACCCCCATCCAGGGGCCTTCCTGGGTGGGGTCCCCCACCACGTACCTAATGCCGGGATGCTCAAGGGGCACCTTCCTGGCATCCCGGGTGAGGATGGCGACCTGGTGGCCCTCCTGCACCAGCCTCCTGGAAAGATAGGTGCCCACGAAACCGGTGCCCCCGGTGATAAAGATTTGCACGATTTTGCCCCCGCGATCTCTGCCTGCTTAAGATATGGAACTGCGTCAGGTTTTTCCGAAGGTAATCATTGGGGTCCTGGATGGCAAGGGATAAGGCCCGGGATAAGACCTTTATACTTTGCAATATCATCGAGGGCTGGGAAAAAGGCTTAGTCGAAATAGGAAGGCGTTAATAATCCCCCTAAATCCAATGCGGTTCATTTAAGCATTGGCAATTTCTATTTTTCGTAGGGGTGGGGTTTCCCCGCCCAATAAATGGCCCTTCTGATACCAGGGCGGGGAGACCCCGCCCCTACATGGCGCTTAAGTGAACAGCATTGCCCCTAAATCCCCCTTTAAAAAAAGAGGGACTTAAGAATAGTTGTCATGATTTATCCAGGAGTTACCTCTAATTACCCGTCTTTCTTTAGGTGAGGGCGGGGGCCCTTACGGAAATATCCCCCGACCCTCCCCTAATAAACCTGTCCACCGGCGGTTACGCGGCCCCGGGTTCCAGGAAGAGTATCTGGCTGCTGTCGTCGTAGGCCAGCAGTTCGGCGTAGCGGCCCCAGTCGATGGCGGTGTCCAACTGGCGCTCGGCCTCTTCTTCGTGGAACTCCAGCTCCAGGGCCTCTTGGACCGCATCCCACTCCATTTGCTTTTTATCGCTGGCGCCCAGCAGGCCAAGGAGCCACTTAAACAGGGGCAGGCGCCGGATGCGGGTGGCGAAGATCTCTTTGCGGGACCGGATGGAGGCCTCGGCAAAGGTCTCCCCCAGGGTGTTCAGGGTGATGTCGCCGTAGGCCACGGTGGCGAAGCCCAAGAGCTCCGCGGCCTCGATGAGGCGCAGCAGCTCGTCGGAATTTATCTGCAGCTCCTGGGCCAGGGCGTAGATGTCGGCCCGGTTGTTGGGCATGCCGTCCAGGTGTTCCAGGAGGCCGGAGAGGTCGTCGATGTTGATGTGGGGCAGGGCCCGGGTGCGGCCCGGCTCGCCGGGGGCGGTGCCCAGCTCCACGTGCTCCGGCTGGGTCTGGCCGGCCAGGACCATGTAAACCCGGTCCACCAGGTTGAGGAACTTGGGGTCCTTGCGCCGCCGGGGCTGGGCCAGGTCCACCTTCAGGTTCATGATCACCCGGCCCGGGTCTTTGTCCATGACCACGATGCGGTCCGCCATGAACACCGCTTCCTCGATGTTATGGGTCGCCATGAGGATGGCCCGGGTGGGGATATTGCCGCCGGTCCAGAGCTCCAGCAGTTCCCCCCGCAAAGACTCGGCGCTCAGGACGTCCAGGGCCGAGAAGGGCTCATCCAGGCAAAGGAGTTCCGGCTCCACCGCCATGGCCCGGGCAAATCCCACCTTTTGCAGCATGCCGCCGGAAAGCTCCCGGGGGTAGGCGGTCTCAAAGCCGTCCAGGCCCACCCGGTCCAGCAGGTCCAGGGCCCGGCTGGTGCGCAGTTTGGGGGGAACCCCCCGGGCCTTGAGGGCCACCTCCACGTTGTCCTGCACCGTGAGCCAGGGAAACAGGGCAAAGCTCTGGAACACGATGGTGGCATGGGGATTGACTCCCGTCAGAGGCTTGCCCCGGTACAGGACCTGGCCGGCGGTGGGGGGTTGCAGGCCGGTGATAATGCGCAGCAGGGTGCTCTTGCCGCAGCCGGTGGGGCCGATTAAGGCGGCAAACTCCCCCTCCAGCAGCGACAGGTTGACCTCCCGGATGGCCGTGAAACTCTGGTCGCCGCTGCCGTAAACCTGGTTGATGTTTCGGAGTTCCAAGAGAGAGCCGTCCACTGCCATAACTCATTCCATCCGATAATTGGCTTCAGCCAGACGATAGAGGGGTTGCCATAACAGCCGGTTGATGGTGGCCACGATAAAAAGCATGCTCAAGGTGGCGGCCAGGAGCAGGGGGTAATCCCCCGCGGCCGCGGCTGCCGCGATGGTGGCGCCGATGCCGATGGTCTTATAGGTGTAGCCGCCGAACTGGGTGTATTCCGCCAAGATGCTGGCGTTCCAGGCCCCACCCACCGCGGTGATGGCGCCGGTGATGGCATACGGGAAAAGGGCCGGCAAGATCAGGGTGCGCCATCGTTCCCAGGGCCCCAATTGTAGCAGGGTGGCGGTATATTTCAAGTGCTGGGGGATGGCGGAGGCGCCCGCAATAATGTTAAACAAAAGATACCACTGGGTCCCCAGCAGCATCAGCAGCACCGCGGCCAGATTAATCCCCCCGGGCAGACCCAACACGAAGAGCAGCAGCACGGGAAAAAGCGCGGTGGCGGGCACCGAGGCGCCGATCTGCACCACCGGTTGCAGCCAGTTGGCCAGGCGCTGGTTGGTGCCGATGGCCACCCCCAGCGGCAGGGTCCAGGCCAGCGCGATGAACAAGGCCACCATGACTCGCCCCAGGGTGGCCAGAACTCCCAGGCCGATACCCATCCATTGGCCCAGCGGCACCGTCCAGAGCATCAGCCCGGCCTGGTAAACCAGGTAAGCCAACCCCGCGCCGGCCGCGATTCCCAGGAGATACCAGAACCAGGGGAGGCGCTTGGCACCGGAGACCTGATCCGTGGCCGGAAAATGCCGCAACAGCCATTCATCCGTAGCTTGCAGCGGGGCCCGGAAGAGAAAATTCATCAACCCCTGGAAAAACCGGGAACTGCGCAAGGCGTCATAAAACCAGGAGGTTGGCGGGTTCTCGCTTTCCACCAGCTGCAGCTTGAACCGGTCGGACCAGGCAATCAGGGGGCGCCAGATTAGCTGGTCCAGGGCCACAATAGTCAGCACCAGGGCGCCGATACCCCAGGCGATGGCCCTCATATCGCCCTGGTTGGCGGCCTCCTGCAAATAGGCCCCCAGCCCCGGCAGCCGGAAGTTGCGCTCCCCGGCGCTGAAGATTTCCGCGGCCATCAAGAAGAACCAGCCTCCGGCCCAACTGGCCATGCTGTTCCAGATCAGGCTGATGGCCGCAAAGGGCAGGGCCAGGGTCTTGAAACGCAGCCAGGAATTGAAGTGGAAAATGGTGCTGGCCTGCAGCAGACTGCGGGGAATGGTGGTCAGGGACTGATACCAGGCAAAGGTCAGGTTCCAGGTCTGGCTGGTGAAGATCAGGAAGATGGACGACAGTTCCAGGGCGAGCTTATGGGGGAAGATGGCGGTAAAGCTCAGGAGCACCACCGGTAGAAACGACAGAATGGGGATGGTTTGCAGCACGTCCAGCAAGGGAATTAAAATCTTCTCGGCCCGGCGGTGGTTGGCGGCCAGGTTGCCGTAGACCAGGGAAAAGACCGCGGAGAGCAGGTAGGCCGCAGCCATGCGGCCGGTGGATAAACCGGCGTAATAGGGCAGGACGCCGGGAGAGAGGTTGATCTCCGGGCCTTTGATAACCTCGGGGGCGTTCAGGCCCAGGCGAATCCCCAGGTAAAGGAGAGCGCCGATGCCCACAAACACCACCAGGTCCCCCCAGGCAAAGGGGCGCCAGCTGGGCGGCTCAATCTTAAAAAGACGGGGCAACGGGCTCATGGGTTCTCTTCCGCTCTCGGGTGCCGTGCTGTCCTCATTATGTTATATAATGCATCCTGGTTTGCAATCTTTAAGCGTTTTTACCAGGCAAGTCCTGGGGGGTTTGCGGGGCCGGCAACATCCGCCCCATGGCCCAGGGGCTCCAAATGGACAATTATTGCCTCATTCCATACCAGCGGCTAGCAAATAATTAGGGCAAAACTTTACCGGAGGCCCGATGCCGTTCTTCTTCCTGCGGCGGCTCATCTTTGGCTTATCATTGGTGCTGCTCTTGGCGTCCGTCGCTGGAGCCCAGGCAAAGCCCAGGGCCCCGGCCAGGCTGGAGGCCCCCATTTCCTCCCCCCGGGCCTTGCCCAGGATACTGGCGGAAGGCGCCGCCACCCTGGAGACGCAGATGGGCCCGTTAAGATCCCGGGTAGCCCAGGAGAATACCACTGACTAGTCGAAGCGCGGTTGCAGCCGGCTCTTCCGGGTTTCTACCAGGACAGAAATGGGGGCGGGATGTTAACTGATGCCTTACTGAGAGCTGTTGGCGGCGGCCTTGGGCTTTAGAGATCTGACCTCGATAATCTTGGCTTTGGGGCGGCGGGGCCCGTCTTTGGCTTGGTCCGCTTTGCCGGCGGCCTGCTTCAGCCCCTTACCCTTCAAAGGGTCTTGGCCGGCAGCCGCGGCTTTGCCTTTGGGGGGAACCTGCCGCATCATCTGCGAGGGGCCGGCATACGTCCCCATGACGTTGTGGACGAAAAGCTGGGTTTCGGGAATGGGCGGGATGGTGCCGAAGTTGGCCACCCGCTCGGGTCCGGCGTTATAGGCGGCCACCGCCAGGGGGACGTTGTGGCCGAACCGGTCCAGGCAGCGGCGCAGGTAACCCACCCCGCCGGCCACGTTTTGCTCCGGGTCGAAGGGATTGTTCACCCCCATGAGGGCCGCGGTGCCGGGCATGAGTTGCATCAGGCCCTGGGCCCCCTTGGGGGATACCGCCCCGGGGTTGAAGCCGGATTCGTGGCGCATCACCGCCCGCACCAGGGCGGGGTCCACCCCGTAAAGACGGGCATATTTATGGATCAGGGCCTCCACCTGCGGATTGTACCGCATCTGGTAGGCCCCGGGGCTGGATATCAGGTACTTTGACTTCAGATAAACCGGGGGAAAGACCCGGGTCTTGCTGTTGAAGATGAACACTTGAACTTCCTGGCCCAGCAGGTCGCACAGGGTGTCTTCGGAGCCTTTCCCCTTGCGGAGGTTCTTGCCGCTCTCCAGGACCAGGGAGCCGTCCGGCGCCGCCTTGGGGGCCGCCGCGGCGTTTTCTGCCAGGCCACCCAACGCTAACACCGCCGCCAGGATAACTATAACTATCCTCATAACTAACTTTTATTAAGGATTTTAGCCTAATTGTCAAGCAAGAATTTGGCTGCAACTTTAACCGGCTTAACAAGCCGGCGCTGCTTCTGCATTAAGGGCAGCCGTTTTGCTCTGGTCCAGTCGTCTCCGGGGCAAGTATTCAGGTTAATTGCGCCACTTGCTTGGATGAAGTAATACTCCGCAACGTTCCCCCCTCCCCGCAACTCTTGTACAGTCACCCGTATCTCTACAAAAAATTCCCCAAATTTATCAAAGTTAATTTGTCAAAAAGGCTAACTCATTATAATATCGGAAATTAATTTTACCTTAGAGCAATTGTGAAATCTCGGTTGAATTAACTTGGCAATCTTGCACCGTGATGCCTGGTAATGATTTGAGCACCGAAAACCGCAAACCGCAAGCGGGAAACCCGGTTCTCCATAACCGTCCGGTGGCCCGCCCCCTGGTGCCGGTGGCCCTGGCCCTGATGGCGGGGATTGCCTCGCCGGCCTGGGGGCTGCGCCTGGCGGACCAGTGGCTGGCCGCGGGCCTCGTCGGCCTCTGGGGCGCCATGGTCCTCATCTGGTGGGCCCGGCGCCCCAGCCGCTTGCTGCCCCTGGTTTTTTTCTGGCTGTTGGGCCTGGCCCTTGGCCAGCAGGCCCTTCAGCCTTGCTTCCCCCCAGATCATCTGGTGCATCTGCCCCAGGAGGGGGAGGTGACCCTCCTGGGCCGCCTGAACCGCCCCGGCAAGATGGGCCCCCAACGGGTGCAACTGTTTCTGGAAGCTTCGGCCTGGCGCAGCCCCGCCGGCTGGCGGCCCGCCACCGGCCGGCTGCTGGTCGCCGGCCCCGGGCTGGCGTCGCCGCCGGTGGGGACCGAATTGGTGCTCAAGGGGCGGCTCCGCACCCCCGGGGTTTTAAAGAATCCCGGCACCTTTGACCGGCCCCGCTACCTGGCCGCGGACCGGATCTTCCGGGAAGTCCGCCTCCAGGAGCGGGACCATCCGGTGTTTCTGGCCGCCACCGAAGGCTATCCCCTGGGGGAGAAGCTCCGGGGCGGCATCCGCCAGTTGCTGCGGGACTTCAGTCCGAACATCGAGGCCATTTATCTCGCCATGCTGCTGGGGGACCAGGGGGAGATCACCCCGGAGATGCGTCTGGAGTTCGCCCGCACCGGCACCAGCCACCTCCTGGTCATCAACGGCATGCACCTGGGGATGGTGGCCGCGGTGACCTATTTCCTCAGCTTCTGGCTGCTGCGGCGCTGGGCCTGGCTGCTCTTAAGGATCAACGTGGTGAAGGCCGCCACCATGATCGCCGTCTTTCCGGTGGTGGCCTACGCCTGGGTGGCCGGGGGCTCGCCCTCCACCCAGCGGGCCGAAGTCATGGTCCTGGCTTACCTGCTGCTGGTCTTTCTGGGCCGTCCCCGGGAGGTGTGGAGCGCCTTGGCCCTGGCGGCCCTGGTCATCCTGAGCCTGGCGCCGTTGCGGCTCTTCGCC
>DASWLF010000541.1:0-3608 GCA_036396255.1 Desulfobaccales bacterium | reverse complement strand
CCCGCGTTTTGGTCTCATGGGTGGTGCAGGTTGGACGGCTAACCCATCTAGGCCCTGGCTGCCTGGGTCGGCGAGACTCCCTCCGGCCCGCAGACCTTGTTCTTGCCGGCCTGCTTGGCCCGGTAGAGGGCGGCGTCGGCCTCGTCCAGCAAATCGGCGCCGCTCATCCCCTCATTCAGTCCCGCCACCCCGATGCTGACGGTGAACTGCAGGTCCCGCTCCGGCAAGGGGATGGTGAGTTCCGAGATGCGCTGGCGCAGTCTTTCCGCCATGACCATGGCCTGCGGCGGCGGGGTGTGGGGCATGAGCAGCACGAACTCCTCGCCGCCGTAACGGCAGACCACGTCGGCATGGCGCACCGCGCCTTGCAGATAGGCGGCCAGCGTCTTCAGGACCGCGTCCCCCTGGGGGTGTCCCAGGGTATCGTTGATGACCTTAAAGTTATCCAGGTCCAGAAACAGCATGGACAGGGGTTTGCCGTAGCGCCGGGCCAGCTCCACTTCGTGGGACAGCAGTTCCCAGAAGTGGCGGTAATTGTAGAGCCCGGTGAGCCCGTCGCGGATGGCCAGGGCTTTGACCTCCTCGAAGAGCACCAGATTTTTCAGGGCCGCCTCCCCCTGGAGCACGAAAATGTGGAAGAGCTCCGTTTCTTCCTGGGTAAAGGGGGTGTCCCGGCCTGCGGCGATGACGGCCAGGATCCCGCCGACCTGGGCTTTTTCACAGAGGATTTCCGGCAGGGGTTGCTCCGGCAGGGGGCCCTGCTCAGCGTCGCTCTGCCGGTTCTCCCGGCGCTCCTGCTTGAACCGGGCCTGGAGCCAGGCCTTAAATTTTCCGAATCCGCTCTCCGGGATGGCAGGGTGACGGCGAAAGGCCTCCAGGGACAACTCTTGGCTGGCCCCCTGAAACTCCAGGCCCAGGACGTCCAGGGGCAGGCTGTCCCAGATGAGGTTCAACAGTCCGTGGAAGAGCTGTTCCCAGGTAAGGGGCACCGCCAGGGCCTCGCCGATGCGCCGGACCTGGGTGAGCTCGGCGCCCCGCTGTTTGGCAAGTTCCTTCTGGGCCTGGCGTAGGTTGCTCAGAAGCTCCCGGTTGTTCAGGCTCAGGCGGCGGCGCTCCAGGGCCCGGGTCACCACCGCCTGAAACTCTTCCAGGCGCAGGTCCGCTTTCAGCAGATAATCATAGGCTCCCAGGCGCAGGGCCTGAATGGCGCTGTCCACCCCGCCATGCCCGGTGAACAGGATGACTTCGGTGCGGGGGGCGTTGGACTTGAGGTAGGAGAGCAGCTCCAGACCGGAATATCCCGGCAGCATCAGGTCCAGGACGGCCAGGTGGAACTCCGTGGCGCCGATGGCCTCCATGGCCTGCCAGCCGTCCGCCACCGCGGACACCGCATACCCCAAACCCCGGAGAAACTCGCTGAGCATCTCCAGCATCTGGACATCGTCGTCGGCCAGCAGGATCTTTTCTTCCCTCATCAGTGCCACCCTTCGGCGGAAATCAACGTGTCCCGCCGGAAGTTTACATCATCTGCCTGGGGATAATCCAGATTATAGTGCAAGCCGCGGCTCTCTTTGCGCCGCAAGGCCATGCGGATGATGATGTCAGCCACGGTGGCGATGTTGCGCAGTTCCAACAGGTCGCTGGTGATGAGAAAGTTCCAGTAATATTCCTGGATCTCCTGCTGGATCAGGTCGATGCGGTGTTGGGCCCGCAGCAGCCTGCGGTCGGTGCGCACGATACCCACGTAGTTCCACATGCAGCGCCGGATTTCGTCCCAGTTGTGGGACACTACCACCGCTTCTTCGCTGTCGGTGGCCCCATAGGGGTTCCATTCCGGCACCGGCACGAAGGGTTTGGATTGCAACTCCGGCAGGCTTTCCCGGGCCGCCTGGGCCGCCTGATGGGAAAAGACCAGGGCCTCCAGCAGCGAGTTGCTGGCCAGGCGGTTGGCCCCGTGGAGGCCGGTCATGGAGACCTCGCCCACCGCATACAGGTTGGAGATGGTGGTGCGGCCCCAGGCGTCGGTCGTCACCCCGCCGCACATATAGTGGGCCGCGGGCACCACCGGGATGGGCTCCCGGGTCAGGTCCACCCCGAACTCCAGGCAATTCTGATAGATGTTGGGGAACCTGCTTTTGATGAACTGGGCGTCCTTGTGGCTGATGTCCAGATAGACGCAGTCGGCGCCGCTCTTTTTCATCTCCAGGTCGATGGCCCGGGCCACCGTATCCCGGGGGGCCAGGTCCTTCAAGGCATGGTACTTCTCCATGAAGGGGCGGCCGGCGTGGTCCTGGAGGATGGCCCCTTCCCCCCGCAGGGCCTCGGAGATGAGGAAATTCTTGGCCGCCGGGTGGTAGAGACAGGTGGGGTGGAACTGCACGAACTCCATGTTGCCGATCCAGGCCCCCACCCGGTAGGCCATGGCGATGCCGTCCCCGGTGGCGATGTCGGGGTTGCTGGTATAGAGGTAGACCTTGCCCGCCCCGCCGGTGGCCAGCAGGGTAATGTTAGCCCGGAAGGTGTCCACTTCTCCGGTTTGGGTGTTGAGCACGTAGGCGCCCAGACAAGACTCCTCGGCGTCGGCCACCACCGCGCCCCGGCGCACCAGGCGCTGCCGGGTGATGAGATCCACCCCCATGTGGTTTTCAAAAGTGCGGATATTGGGGTGGGCCAGGACCTGCTCCACCAGGATGCGCTCCACTTCGGCGCCGGTCATGTCATGGGCGTGAATGATGCGGCGCCGGGAGTGGCCGCCTTCCCGGGCCAGGTCGTAGCCGTTGTCCGAGCCCGCATCAAAATGGGCCCCCAGCCCCACCAGCTCCCGGATGCGTTCCGGCCCCTGGCGCACCACCAGCTCCACGATGTCCGGGTGGGACAGGCCCTCCCCCACGGTGAGGGTGTCCTGGATATGATATTCAAAGCGGTCGTCCGGCCCCAGCACCGCGGCGATGCCGCCCTGGGCCATCTTGGTGGAAGTTTCCGTCAGCCCCCGTTTGGTTACCAGGTTCACCCGGGCGACATCCGCCACCTTCAGGGCGTAACCCAACCCCGCCAAACCTGAGCCGATTACCAGTGCGTCCGAGATATACTCCATGAGTCCCTTCTTGGGTTAGTTGCAATGAACTTTTAGCTGTCAGCTTTCAGCGCTCAGCTTTCAGCTCATTAAAAAGAAGCTATCCATGACTTCACTTCTGCAGATATCGAGATAAGTTGACGATAGCCATCCATAAGATAGCCACTATAACGGGCCCAAACATAATAAGCGCCGCGGTTATTCTTACCCACTTTTTGATATTCTTTATCTTCCATTTTTGCTTTTTGGGGATGCCTGCATCCTTCAGTGCTTGTTTCCCAAGCTCAAAACAGGGGATATCGGGATCATGCTGCATCCCACATATTGGGCAAAAACGGTAACTCATGATCTAGATCTATTTTCTGCCATTTTTTTCTTCGTTCCCGAGTTGTACTTGGGAACGCATTTAGCTGATAGCTGATAGCTGACCGCTAAATCACCACCCCAGCAGCCGCGCCAGGTTTTTCCCCAGGATCATTTCCCGCCATTCTTCCGGCAGGCCCGCCTCCTCCATCTCCTTCACGTACCGACTGGG
>DASWLF010000540.1:0-3717 GCA_036396255.1 Desulfobaccales bacterium | reverse complement strand
ATCCCGAACCGCGGCAATGGTCTTAACTGACAAGAAATATTAGATTTTTCCCTGCGCTCAGAACGACAAATAGTGGTCTGTTTCATAATTAAGA
Organism: Desulfobaccales bacterium; assembly: GCA_036396255.1. Classification (GTDB taxonomy): domain Bacteria; phylum Desulfobacterota; class Desulfobaccia; order Desulfobaccales; family 0-14-0-80-60-11; genus DASWLF01. The sequence goes on along the minus strand of DASWLF010000540.1, from coordinate 3,623 downwards.
TAACATCGGAAAAGCAGGTTTTTTACCCCCCTTTCCTAAAGGGGGGTTAGGGGGGATTTTTACAAGCACTTGAAATCCCCCTAAATCCCCTTTTTCAAAGGGGGACTTAACCCTGCCAAGTCCAGCGCTCCGAATCTGTATTCATGTCCAGCTAATTATGAAACACTCCATGAGAAGCATGGAAACGTTTTTCAACGATTTGCTAATAGGGCTCTGCCCCGGAAAAGTCGCCCACCTTGACCACCAGGGGGATGCCGGCCACCACCAGGACCACCAGGTCGGCGATCTGGGCCAGCCGCTGATGGAGCCACCCGGCATGGTCCCGGAACTCCCGGGCCAGGAGGTTGTCCGGCACGATCCCCCAGCCCACTTCATTACTGATTAAAATCGCCGGGGTGCGGCTCTGGACCAGGGATTGCACCAGCAGGTCGCATCCCGCCTGGATGCCGGCCGTATTCTCCCCCTCCCGCAGCATCAGATTGGACAGCCACATGGTGAGGCAGTCTATCAGGATAACCCCGTAGTTGCCGGGGAGGTCGGCGATGGTGTCCGCCAGGTCCAGGGGGACCTCCCGGGTTTCCCACTCCGGTCCCCGCTCCTTGCGGTGGTGGTCGATGCGAGCGCACATCTCCGGGTCCCCGGGCTCGCAGGTGGCCACGAAGAGCCGGGGGCCGGGGAAGCGGGCGGCCAGGGAGAGCCCGTAGCGGCTCTTGCCGCTGCGGGTGCCCCCTAATACCAAGGCCAACCTGAAGCCCTGGGGGTGATGTGCCGTTGCTGCCACCATTATTGGCCGGGTGTTCCGCGATTCCTTATGAGGATTTGACCCTCAATTTTACCTTAATTGGCGGACCCTGCCAAGTCGCCGGCCAAAAATTAATGGCACCGGGGCCGGGGTTCAGGGAGGATGGTAAGCGGACCGTCGGCCCCTATCCCCCTCCCGGAAAAGTCCGCTATTTCCACACTCCGTCGATTTCCGCCTGGCATTTGGGGCACTTGCCGTCTTTCAGGTTATAGCGCCTGATGCCGTACCCCAACCTCTCGATGAGCAGTTCCCGGCAGGCATAGCAATAGGTGCTCTCGCCCCCTTCCCCGGGGATGTTGCCGGTGTAAACGTAGCGGAGCCCCGCCTGCAGCCCGATGTCCCGGGCCAGGCGCAGGGTGGCCACCGGGGTGGCCGGCCGGTCCATCATCTTGAAGGTGGGGTGAAAGGCGGTGACATGCCAGGGGATGCCCACCCCCACGTCCTTGATGAAATGGGCGATGTCGGTGAGTTCCGCTTCCGAGTCGTTGTGCCCGGGGATCACCAGGGTGGTGATTTCCAGCCAGACCCCCGCCTTTTTCAAGCGCTGGATGGTGTCCAGCACCGGCTGCAGCCGGGCTTTGCACACCTTGCGGTAGAAATCGTCCCGCAGGCTCTTTAAATCTATGTTGTCCCCGTCAATGACTTCCGCCAGGGCCGCGGCCGAAGCCTCGGTCATGAAACCGTTGGACACAAAGACGTTGCGCAGCCCCTGCTCCCGGGCCAACTTGGCCACGTCCTGGGCAAATTCCAGGAAAATGGTAGGTTCGGTGTAGGTGTAGGAGATGCTGGCCGAATGGGACGCCAGGGCATAGGCTACAATGGCCTCAGGGTCCCGCTCTTCGCCCAGGATGCGGCCTTGATGGACCCGGGGGTACTGGGAAATATCGTAGTTCTGGCAGTGGAGGCACATGAAGTTGCAGCCCACAGTGGCAATGGAATATGACCGGGTGCCCGGCAGGAAATGAAAAAGGGGCTTCTTCTCGATGGGGTCGATGTGCTCCGCCACGATCTTGCCGTAATTCATGCTGTAGAGGGTGCCGTCCTGGTTCTCCCGGGTGTGGCAGATGCCGCGCTTGCCCGGGTCGATCTTGCATTCATGGGCGCACAAGAAACAATGGACCTTCTTCTCTTCCAGGCTCTCCCAAAATCTGGCGGTGTACATAGGGTCTCCTTAGGGCTCGTCTACCTTATAAATATAACCTCAGGGGCACCGATGTAAAGGCGTTAATGGCGGGCGGGGCCCCGGCAGGGCGGCCAGACCGACCCCGGCGGGCGGGACCTTCCATTTTCGCCTCACCTCCAGGCTCGCCCTTGTCAGGAGGAGATTCCTGTGTTACAAATCATAAAGACGGTGGGCGTAGCTCAGCTGGTTAGAGCACCGGGTTGTGGCCCCGGAGGCCGCGGGTTCAAGTCCCGTCGCTCACCCCAATAGTCGTCTTCAGAAAATCAAGGGGGCCGGCTCGAGCCGGACCCCCTTTTTGCGTGGCTCCGTCAAAGTTGCACCTGAACCCCGTTTGGCAAAAGATCCGGCCCCAAAGCGAGGTGCCTCCGGGAGCTACTTTTTACTTCTCCCTTGAGGGGCACGACCCAAATGGGGTAAAGTAAAAATATGGTGCCCGGCTTTTCGGTTTTGCGTCTTTTGGCCTTTTCACCTTATTACCCCTGGATGTTAGATGCCTCGCTGGCGCTTCGTCCACGCCGCCGACCTCTTCCCTGAGCCAGCGAAAGGATTGATGGAGATGCCCGCAAACTTTTATCTCATCTTAGCCACGGCCTTTGCCGCCGGCCTCCTCCTGGGCCTCCTGCTCATGTGGCTCATCGCCCGAGCTGGCAAAGGGCAGCTCCAGGCGGAAGTCCAGCGCCTCCCTCAACTGGAGGGGCAGCTAGCCGCCCTCCAGGAGGAGAAGGTTAAGCTGCACGGGCAGCTCGCGGCCCTGGAGACTTCGCGCCAGGCCCTGACCCAGGCCCAGGAAACCATGCGGGACGCCTTCCAGTCCCTGGCCGGCCAGGCCCTCAAGGACAACGCCGAACAGTTTCTGGCCCGGTCTCGGGATTCCCTGGATGGTTTTTTAAAGCAGGTCAGCGGCGGCTGGGAGACTCACAAGGCGGAACTGCAGACCCGGTTGCAGCCCCTGGACCAGGCCTTGAAGGACATGGACAAGAATCTCAAGGAAATTGAAGCCAAACGGGAAGGCGCTTATGGAGCTTTGGGAGAAAACCTCAGCCAACTCCAAAAGCTGAACCAGCAACTGCAGGCCGAGACCGGCAAACTCAGCCATGCCCTGCGGGCCGGGGTGCAGCAGCGGGGTCGCTGGGCGGAGATTCAACTCCAGCGCCTGGTGGAGCTGGCGGGCATGAAAGAGCATGTGGACTTTGACACCCAATTCACCTTAGGTGATGGCCGGCCGGACATGGTGGTCAGACTCCCCCGGGAAGGCTCCATCGTGGTGGACGCCAAGGCCCCCATGACCCACTACCTGGAGGCCCTGGACAGCCCCAGCGAGGAGTCCCGGGTAAAAAAACTGGAAGAGCATGCCAGGAGGGTGAAGCAGCACGTGATGCACCTCAGCAGCAAGGATTACACCCGTCACCTGCCGGAAGGTCCATTTGTGGTCATGTACATCCCCAGCGAGGCCTGTTTGAGTGCCGCCCTGGACTCGGACCACCTCCTGCAGGAATACGCCTTTGAAAAAAACATCATCCTGGCCACCCCCAACATTATCTTTGCCTTGCTAAAAACCGTGGCCACCGGCTGGCAGCAGTACCATATCGATAAATACGCCCAAAAAATCCTGGCGCACGGGCAGGAGTTGTACCGCCG
>DASWLF010000539.1:0-4263 GCA_036396255.1 Desulfobaccales bacterium | reverse complement strand
ATATCAGAGTGATCAACCGTCGCTAATGGGTCCCGCCCCTGGGGACGCCTGGGAATCAGACTCACTGCTGTACCACAAAAAAAACCAGGGTGACGTGCGCCTACTTGACAACTTTCAACCATATCAGGGGCATAGCTTGCTATGCCCCATGAGGGTTTGAGGGCACAGCAAGCTGTGCCCCTACGGTCAATCGGAAAAAACTTTTGGCAATCGCCATAACTTTCCGGTCCGGCGGTTTAAAATTTTGGCCGGGCCCTCCCCATCAGTATTGTTACGCCTGGCCGGATTAGCGAAATGATTTCCGGCCCCAGGGGGGCGATTCCGTACAAATAATTATACCAAACCGAAGGGGGAGGTTGGCAGCCATGGCCCCGGGGCCGCGCCGTTTCATACTATCATCCTGGTATGGGTGGTTGGCATTGTTTGTGCATAACTTATAAGCAGGTTACCCCCGAAAATACCCTAATACCATTTTTCCTTTCTCCATAAATGGCCGGGCTCCCCCTCCCGGCCATTTTATTTTTGGGGCCGCGGGCCCGGGGCCCTGACCCTCACGGAAAACTCCCCCCAACCCCATCCCCAATCCTTTCCGAGTTGCAAACAAACGACAATTTTTTGTAGGGGCGGACCCATGTGTCCGCCCTGTATTTAGGGCGCAAACGCGGGTGCGCCCCTACATTTCCGCATGTTTTGATTGCGACTCGGTACAAGCAGGGGCGAGCCGGCAGGGCGCCCCTACCGGCGGGCCCCGAAATACTCTTTGACTTCCTGCCGCGCCGCGGTTGCCGGCCTCAAAGAATTCCTCAGGCGGTTCAGGCGCGGGGCCGCCTCCCGGCCTCGGGGCGCCAGGTCCGGGTCCCCGGCCAGCAGGCGGGCCGCGTCCCAGGCCGCGTCCCAGTTGTTGCAGATGAGGAGCAGGTCCGCCCCCGCGGCCAGGGCTTCCCGGGCCCCCTGCGCCGCCGGCAACTGGGTGGTGATGCCGCCCATCTCCAGGTCGTCGGTAATGATCACTCCCTGGAAACCCAGATTCTGCCGCAGCCACTGCTTCAGCGCCACTGGCGACAGGGTGGCAGGGCGGAGGGCATCCCAGGGAGGCACCCGCAAGTGCGCGGTCATAATCAGGGGCACCCCCGCGGCCACCGCTTCCCGGAAGGGGAGCAGGTCCGCGGCCCGCTCGGGGTCTGGAGACTGGGCCGTGGGCAGCACCTGGTGGGAGTCGGCCACGGTGTCCCCCAGGCCGGGAAAATGCTTGGCCGCCGGCAGCACCCCGCCGGCTGCATAGCCCCGGATGGCCGCCACGCCGTAGGCGGCCACCTGCCGGGGGTCGGAGCCGTAAGACCGGTCCCACTGCGGGCAATCCGGGCCCCGGGCCACGTCCAGCACCGGCGCCAGGTTGAGGTTGATCCCCACCAGGGCCAGCTCCCGGGCCACCTGGCGGGACAAATCCTCCACCTGGGCCGGTGTGAAGGCGCTTCCCAGCTCCCGGGCCGGGGGGATGAGGGTGAAGGGCGCCTTCAGGCGCTGGACCCGGCCCCCCTCCTGGTCCACCGCGATGAGCAGGGGCCGGCCGGCAGCGGCCAGGGCCTGCCCTTGCAAGTCCCGGGTGAGTTCCCAGACCTGCTCTGGGGCTTCGATATTGCGGGCGAACAGAATAATGCCCCCCACCTTCAGATCCCGCACCAGCTCCCGGGCCACGGCATCCAGCCGGGGGCCGGGGATCCCCACCATGAGGAGCTGGCCCCAGAAGGCGGGGTCCCGGGTTGTGGCTGGTTTGGCCATTACTTTTGTCTCCTTCGCACGTAGGATGCTTCCCCACGGCGCCATAAGGTTGGCGGGCCCGGAGGCCCGCCCTACCATCAATAAATTTTATTTTGGCAGGGCGGCCGTCCCCGGCCGCCTCCAAGTCTTCGTTCAGGATGATATTTTATTGCGAAGCCAACTTTTGAAACAGAGTTTTTATTAAGCAAGAAGGATTTCCGCCAGGTGAAAGAACTGCAGGTCCCAGCCCCGGGCCGCGGCCACGCCCTTGAGGTGCAGCAGGCAGGAGTAGTCCAGGGACACCAGGCCCCGGGCGCCCGTGGCCCGCACCGCCTCCAGGTAGACCTCGCCCATCTCCCGGGACAGGTCCGGGTGCTCCACTTTAAAGGTGCCGCCGAAGCCGCAGCAGGCATAATAGGGGGAGACCTGGGCCAGCTCGAGCCCCGCCACCTGGGCCAGCACCCGGGCGGCGCCGGCCAGGACCCCCAGCTGCCGGGCCTTGCAGGAGCGGTGCAGCACCAGGCGGCCCTCAAACCGCGGGGTCCAGGGCAGGGGGGCGCGCCGCGCCAGGAACTGGCTCAATTCCAGGACCCCGGCGGCCAGAGCCTCGATCTGCCGTTTTTCCTGTGGCCCCTGGGCCAGTTGCGGATAGCCCTGGCGCACCATGAAAGCGCAGGAGGCGCTGGGGCACAATACCGTGGCGGCCCCCCCAAAGACCCGCCAGAAATGGCGCATCAGCCGCCGGGCGGTGGCGAAGTCTCCCAGGGTATAGGCGAACTGGCCGCAGCAGGTCTGGTCCTCCGGGTATTCATAGGGGGCCCCCAGGCGGGCCAGCACCTGGGTCACCGCGGCGGCCACCTCCGGGGCCGCCTGGTCCAGGAAACAGGGGATGAAGAGCTTTAGGCCCACGACACCTTCCTTGCCGCCCTTTGTACCACAAAATGGGGCGGTAGGGGAGGGGGATAGAGGGCCAGGGGCTAGGGGCCAGGGGCCAGGGGGCAGAAATAAAAGGCTTGATAGTCCTGGCAGGGCAAGCCGTGCCCCTCCGGTGAAATGCCGGTTTAAATGGCTTATAAGATGTAGGGTGGGCATGGCCCACCAAGAATTTACCACCATCTTATCCGGCAGTTGAAGAGCTGATTTGACTGCCGTCCCGGCTGCCTTCCGGGCGCCGGGGTCGTGCTTTCCCTTGACAGCCGGGGGGCGGTTTGCATAGAATAAGAGAAAAAATTCACGAAATCACAATTAGCTGAATTATAAAGGGAATTTACCCAGCATGACCGAAGCCCCGGCCCAAATCCTGGTTATCGATGACGACAAGGCGCTGCGGGATGCCTGTTACCAGATTCTGTCGCGCCAGGGCTACCAGGTGGAACTGGCCACCGGCGCCCGCCAGGGCCTGACCCTGCTGGAGCGCATGTCTTTTGACGCCATCCTGCTGGACCTGGTGATGCCGGACCTGGACGGCCTGGAGGCCCTGAAAAAGTTGCGGGCCCTGGACCCGGACGTGGAGGTGATCATCATCACCGGGTACGGCACCATCCAATCGGCGGTGGAATGCATCAAGGCCGGGGCCTTCCATTTCCTTTCCAAGCCCTTCGTTCCAGACGACCTCAGGAACCTGGTGACCCGGGCCCTGGAGAAGCGGCGCCTGGACCTGGAAAATCTCTACCTGCGCCAGGAGCTGAAGGCCAAGGACGAGCGTCGCGTCCTGGTCTATGAGAGCGAGTCCATGGTCCGCATCATGGACATGATCGCCCGGGTGGCCCCCGCCGACAGCACCGTGCTCATCACCGGGGAGTCCGGCACCGGCAAGGGCCTGGTGGCCCAGAAGCTTCACCAGTTGAGCCAGCGGGCCCGGCGCCCCTTCATCACCGTGGACTGCGGCACCCTGGTGGAGACCCTCTTCGAAAGCGAGCTCTTCGGCCACGTCAAGGGGTCCTTCACCGGCGCCGACGCCAACAAGATCGGCAAGTTCGAGCTGGCCCAGAACGGCACCCTGTTCTTCGACGAAATCAGCAACATCGGCCTGGAGGTGCAGGCCAAGCTGCTGCGGGCGGTGGAGGAACGCAAGATCTCCAAGGTGGGCAGCCACCGGGTGATCACCGTGGACGTGCGCATCGTCGCGGCCACCAACAAGGACCTGGCCAGGGCCATCAAAGACGGCACCTTCCGGGAGGACCTCTTCTACCGCCTCAACGTGGTGCTGATCCAGATGCCGCCCCTGAGGGAGCGCAAAAGCGACATCCCCTTGCTGGTGCAGCACTTTTTGGAAAAGTACAACGGTCGGCTGCGGAAAGAGATCCGGGGGATTTCCCCGGAGGCCCTGGAACTCCTGGTGCGCCACGACTGGCCCGGCAATGTGCGGGAATTGGAAAACACGGTGGAGCGCCTGGTGGTGCTGAGCAACGGCCCTTATCTGGAGCCCGCGGACCTGGCCTTTGCCGGCACCATCCTCACCTCCCGCACGGACGCCGCCGCGGTCTCCCTCAAGGACCTGGAGCG
>DASWLF010000538.1:0-9876 GCA_036396255.1 Desulfobaccales bacterium | reverse complement strand
AGTCCCGGGGGCCGCCATCCCGGTGGGAGACGTCGAACACGATGAGGCGGCGCCGGACCCCCACCTGGTTGGCCGCCAACCCCAACCCCGGCGCGGCGTACATGGTTTCGGCCATGTCATCGATGAGACGCTGCAACTCGTCGTTGATCTCGGTGACGTCCTCGGCTTTATCCCTTAAAACCGGGTCGGGCAACTTGCGAATCGGTAACACCGCCATGTCGATAGCTATCCGGAAAAGTTCCTAAATAAATTCTGCTTTAAATTTATAATATTTGCGGGAGATTTTCAAGAACTGGACCACATGGCGACGCAAAATTACGCCCGCTGCCAAACTCTGCTCTGGCTTCTTTCAAGGAGGGGCAGCCGGACGGGTGGAGAACGCAAAAAGGGGCGGGGGCCTGAGCCGGCCCGCGCCCCTGGTTAAGTTGGGGGTAATTGACCTGATTTACTTGGGGCCAGGACCCATGCCGGGGCCTCCCCCAGGACCCATGCCGGGGCCGTCGCCAGGTCCCATGCCGAAGCCACCGCCATGTCCCATGCCGAAGCCGCCGCCACGACCCATACCACAGAACCCACCGGGTCCAAAGGCGGCCTGCGGGGCAACCTTACGGATTCCCAACCGTAGGGTTACGGCCTTCTCCTGCAGCTGACCCTTCAGGGCGCTGATTTCTTTCTGCTTGGCCTGGATCTGCTTCTCGTCCGGGTTGTCGGCGCGCCACAGGGCCGCCATCTCCGCCCGCTTGACCCACATCTGCTTGCGCAGCGAGGCGGTGTCATTATGGAACTTTTCTTTGAGGTCGAATAACTGGCCGGCCTGCTCCGGGGTAAGGTTCATGCCCCCAGGTCCACCCCCCCAGGGACGGGCCCAGGAAGAAGCGGCCAGACCCAGGGTCAACACCAGGCCCAGCACTAACGCCAGCGACATCTTGCTTTTTCTCATGCAATTATCTCCTCTATCTCTTTCTGAGATGGTTAAGTCCGGTGCTCCGGGCTTTACTCTATAAACCCCGGGAATCCCCCAACCCGGCGCGGCGGGTGAAAAAAAGAGGAAATATTTTGGGGGGAGGGCCAGGGGCCGACGGCCCCTGCCCTCCCCCCAAACCCCATAAGGGGGCCGGGGAAGGCGGGCCGTTGGCCCGACTTCCCCGGCCCTAAAAATTCCCCATAAGGGATTGGGGGTGGGGGGAGTTTTTCGTAAGCGAAAGGGCTCGCGCCCTTAGCCCCCCCCAACGGTCTCTATCTCATACCGGGTTGAGTTCAAATGGTGGTTTTTGTAGCCGCAGGCTTTAGCCTGCGCCGCACAGGCGAGACGCCTGTGCCACCAAGAAAAGTTGGAAGAAAAATATTCGATTGGTCGCAACTCGGTATCACTTGCTCGGAGGTTGATTCTTTGGTGCCCTGCGGGGTTAAGGTCTTCTCCGGCGTTATCCGCAAATCACCCTTGCTGCAGGGCTGCGGCCACCTTTTGGGACAGGAACTTCAGGGTATAGGGTTTGGCGATGAAACCCAGTTCCGGGGGCAGCTTGTCCCCGGCCTTATCGCCGTAACCGCTGCACAGGAGCACCCGCACGCCGGGGTCCAGTTCCCGGAGGCGCTCCAGGGTCTGCAGGCCGCTCAGCCCCGGCATAATCAGGTCAAGCAGCACCAGATCGATCTCCGAACCCTTTTGCTTGAAAAGCTCCAGGGCCTCCTCCCCGCTGGGGGCCTCCAGCACCTGGTAGCCCAACTTCTGGAGCAGGCGGGCGCACACCCGGCGCAACACCGGTTCGTCATCCACCACCAGGATGGTGGCGTGCCCCAGGACGATGTGGCTGTCGGGAATCGGCAAGACCTGGGGCGCAGCTGAGGAAATGGGCAAATAGATGGTAAAGGTGGAGCCTTGTGCCGAAACGCTCTTCACCCGGATGGCCCCGTGGTGATCCTTGATGATGCGGTAGGCCGAGGCCAGGCCCAGGCCGGTTCCCTGCCCCGGCTCCTTGGTGGTGAAAAAAGGCTCGAAGATGCGGCTCATGACCGCCTCGTCCATCCCCACCCCGTTGTCGGTCACCGCCAGGGCGCCGTAATCTCCGGGCTTTAAATCCCAGGTGGGATCTGGCCACTCCTTCAAGGTCACGGCCCCGGTGGTGATCAAAATCTGGCCGCCCCCGGGCATGGCCTGCCAGGCGTTGATCAGGAGATTTACCAGCACCTGCTGTATCAGGGTGGGGTCGGCCAGCACCGGCAGCACCCCGGAAGACAGCTCCTTAACTATCGTCAGGTCCCGGCGGGCGCGGGCGAACATGTCCGCGGTGACCTTCACCAGTTCGTTCAAATCCAGGGGTTGCATCTTGAAAGGGGTGCTGCGGGCGAAGGTGAGGAGCTTTTGGGTGAGTCCCCGCCCGGCCTGGACCTGCTGTTCGATTTCCTCCAGGTCCCGGTAGAAATCGTGCTCCGGGGTGATCCTGGAGAGCATCAGGTTGGTGAGCCCCAAGATAATGGTCAACTGGTTGTTGAAATTGTGGGCCAGGCCGCCGGCCAGGGTGGCGATGGCCTCCAGTTTTTGGGCCTGCTCCAGCTGCCGCTGCAGGCTGACTTCATCGCTGATGTTGCGACCCACGGCCACCGATCCCAGGAGTTCGCCGTCACTGCTCCAGAGCTTGCGGATGGAAATGCGGGTGGGCACTATCTGGCCGTTCCGGTGCCGGAAGTAAGTGCGGCGGCTAAGGACCTGCCCTCGTTCCCGCAGTTCCCCGATGACCCTTTGGACCTCCGCTTCATTGGCATAGAGCACGGAGTAGTGCCGGCCCAGGATCTCTTCCGAGCCGTAGCCATACTCATGGAAGAATTGGGGGTTGATCCGGGTGAAGTAGCCCTGGCGATTTACCACCGCCAAGGCCACGGGGGTTGCCTCAAAAATCTGGTTCAAGAATTGGGAGGCCTGGGCCAGTTCTCCCTCAATTTGCTTGAAAGCCGTAATGTCCCGGGCCACGTGCACCGCCCCGCACATCTCCCCGGCCGCGTCCTGCAAAAGGTCCACCGTCACCAGAAAGAAGCGCTGGTCGGCTTCGCAGCAGAACTCCAGCTGGCTCTGGCTCCCTGATCGGACCGCCTGGACAAAGGGGCAGGAGTCCAGGGCCGTGGACCTGCCGTGCATCAGTTCGTAGCAGAAGCGGCCCACGGCCGCTTCCGGGGAGATTCCCAGGTAAGTTGCCGTCGCCCGGTTGGCCCGCAGGACCCGCTGCTTGTTATCCAGCACCATGACCTGGTCCGGCATAATGTTAAAGGTGTTCTCCCATTCCACCCGGGACACGGTGTTTTCTTTTAGACTGGCGGCCATGTGGTTGAGGGTGCCGGCCAGCAACCCCATCTCGTCTTTGCCCGGGTGAGGAATGCGGTAATCCAGGTTTCCGGCGTTAAAGGCCTCGGCGGCCTTGGTCAAGCCCGCCACCTGCCTGGTCTGGCGCCAGGCCAAGGCCAGGCCGGCCAGCAGCCACAACAACCCCAGGCCTCCCAGGAAGAGGAGGGCCCGGGGCTGGAGCCGCTGGAGGGGTAAAGCCACGGTGAGGCGGCCCTTGGCGGGGTAGCCGCGGGAATCCAGAGGCGGGTCCATCCCTTCCTGGTCAAACTGCGCCGCCACCACCAGATCCGGCCCCCCGGGGAGGCGTTGCGCCACCGGCACCAACAAAAGCCGGGAGCATGAACCCTGCCCCATCTCCAGGTCCCAGATCATCCCTAGGCCCTGCCCGGCGCAAATCTGGCCCAGCTTCTGGGCCAGAGGCCGCCATCCCGCCACGGCGGCCGGATCTTGCCCTTGCCAAGAACTCCGGGAGTGCACCAGGATTTTTCCTGGGCCGGAGGCCAGGAGAAAGGTTTCCCCGCCGCCGGACTCCAAAGACCTAAAGGCGATCTGGCGGAACGCCGGGTCTTGCTGCACCTCCTCCCAGGAGCTCGACTGGCAGGTTTTCAGGTAGAAGCCAACCCCCAGGGCCACCTCCAGGGCCTTGCTGCGGATTTGGCAGCGCTGCAGGGCCCGCCGCTCCTTGGCCGCCAGCTCTTCCAGAAGCAGGTCGGCACCCTTTGGGTAATGACCGGATAAAAGTTCCAGGCCCCCCAGGGCCATTAGTCCCACCGCCACTCCCAGCAGCAGGAAGCGGAATTTGAGGGTTTTGGTCAGGGATGGTTTCATCGAATTAAGGTCAACTATTGTTACCAGGATGAGAAGCCTGCATGGGCCAAGAGGCGCGGGGCCGGAGTCGCAACGCCGCCTTGCGGCCGGGCTTCGCCCCGGTGCACCCGGCTGTTCATTACATCGACTCGATATCTTCTAAACTTTAAGTAAAAAAGATAGGTTGCCTTATGAGCCCGCGCCTGGGATGCTCTCCCCGGGTTTAGCCGGTTTCCTTCCCCCAAGGATGGCGTCTTCGCAGGCCCAGCCGGAGTGAAGAGTCGGTTTTGCCGGTCTGTGGCAGCAAGAGGAGGGATGACTGAAGCTTGCCGACCTGGGGCGCAAGTTGAGAATCCGGCGCCAGGGAGCCAAATCAGGCATTTATGCCAGCAACCTAGACCTAGCGGAATGGTTCAGGGAGGATGGGGGCAGCGTCCAAAAAGACCCGGTCCACAAGGAAGAGGCTCGAACCGCGACCCAGGCCCTCATGGCAGGCGGCGGCCGCCTCGTGGTCGCGCCGCGTCCGCCGCCTCCTGGCCTATCCCAGGGGTAAGCCGGGGAAGCCGGGCGGGAAGACTCCCCCGGCGGTTAACCCCGGCCCCGGAGGATGGTTTCGAGCCCCCCGGCTCAGTTGGTGAACACCCGCAAGCGGGTGGGGGATTCCAGGGAATCGTCGATCTCGGTGGCCAGTTTCTGCCGCAACGGGTTTTTGAACCAGTTCTGCCATTGCTCCAAGGACTCCCAGGTGCTGATCACCAGGTAAAAATTGGGATCGTCCATGGAGTGCAAGGTTTCCCCGCTGATATAGCCCGGCTGCTGCATGGCCTGCACCCTGAGCTGCCGCAGCAGGCGCACGATCTCTCCCACCTTCTTGCCGGCGATCTTCCGTTCCACCAATACCTTGACCATGGCTCCCTCCCGAGATCGGTCATAAGGCCGCAGCCTCACCTTAATTAATATAACAGGATGGCCTCGAAATCCAGGGGTGGTTACATTTAAGCATATTGAGTGCCGGGAGGCTCTATGGTATGATGTCGCCGGGGAAGTGGGTATCGCATGGTTAAATTAGGAGAGCTCCGTCGCAACCTGGACCGGCAGGAGGAGACCTGGCTTTCTCCCTATGCCACCAGGAGCGTCCAGGCCAGCCGCCGCCACTATGAGGAGCGCATCGCCGAGGGCCACCGGCAGAATTTCGCGGTGGACGCCGACCGCATCCTCCACTCCCGGGCCTACACCCGCTACATTGACAAGACCCAGGTCTTCTACCTCATAGACCACGAGCACATCAGCCACCGGGTGCTGCACGTGCAGCTCCTTTCCAAGATCGCCCGCACCATCGGCAAGTTTCTGCGCCTGAACGAGGACTTGCTGGAGGCTATCGCCCTGGGCCACGACATCGGCCATCCGCCCTTCGGCCACGACGGCGAGCGCATCCTGTCAGCCATCTGCGAAGCCCAGGGCATCGGCGCCTTTCTGCACAGCATCCAGGGGGTGCGCTTCCTGGACCGGCTGGAGAAAAACGGCCGGGGCCTCAACCTGTCCCTGCAGGTCCTGGACGGCATTCTGGCCCACGACGGCGAGTCCCACCTGGAGCGCCTCTCCCCGGAACCGGAAAAGACCTTCGCGGACCTGGAAGCAGAGATCCGCCGCAAGGAGGCGGACCCGGCCCTGGACCTGAAGCCCATGACCCTGGAAGGCTGCGCGGTGCGGCTGGCGGACACCGTCAGCTATATCGGCCGGGACCTGGAGGATGCCATCACCCTCAAGTTGGTGCACCGGGAGGACCTGCCGGAGGACGTGGCCCAGGGCCTGGGCCGCACCAACGGCGCCATCGTCTACAGCCTGGTGGCGGACCTCATCACCCACAGCCACGACAAAAATTACGTGGGCTACAGCCCCGAGGTGGGCTCCCTGTTGAAGAAATTGAAAGAGTTCAATTACGAACGCATCTATAACAATCCGCGCACCAAAGAGGAAACCCCCAAGATCCAGGGCCTCTTTGAGCGGTTGTTCGTGAGATTCCTGGCCGACATCAAGGAGGCGCGGCGCGACTCCCCCATCTGGACGGACTTTCTGGCGGCCATGGAGCCCGGCTACCTCGAAGCCCACCAGCCGGCGGAGATCGTCCGGGACTTTCTGGCCTCCATGACCGACGCCTACTTTTTGCGCCGGTCCCAGGAGCTTTTCTTCCCGCAGCCCTTGCGGGTGGGGTGAGGCGGGATGCGGATAATGACCTTTAACCTCAGGTTCGCCACCCCCCTAAACGGTCCCAACGAATGGGAGTTCCGCAAGGAATTGGTGGCGGACGTCATCAAGGGCCGCCGGCCGGACCTCTTGGGCACCCAGGAAGGCACGGTGCCGCAGCTGGAGTATCTGGAGGCCCATCTGCCCGGTTACCTCCCCCTGACGGCCCACCGGCAGGTGGACCGCACCTGCCAGTACCCCACCATTTTTTACCGGGGGGAGCGCTTCCAGGTGAAGGCCAGCGGCGAGTTCTGGCTCTCCGAGACCCCGGAGGTGCACCGCAGCATAAGCTGGGACAGCGCCTTTCCCCGCATGGTCACCTACGGCCTCTTTCAGGAAGTGGGCCGGGACCAGGACTTTTACTTTATCAACACCCATCTGGACCACATCTCGGAGAAAGCCCGGTTTCAAGGAGCCCGGGTGATCCGGGACTACTTCTTACGCTTCAATCTGCCCCTGCTCCTGGCGGGGGACTTCAACGAGCCGCCGGATTCCCCGGTGTACCGGCAGTTCATCAACGCCGAGAGCCCCCTGCTGGATAGCTGGCGAGCCCTGCACCCCCCGGGGGAGGAGGCCGCCACCCAGCACGGTTTCGACGGCGTCGAACGGGGGGCCCGCATCGATTGGATCCTGGTAACGCCCCCTTTCCGGGTCCGGCAGGTGGCCATTGTCACCGACAATCAGGATGGCTGTTATCCTTCCGATCATTTTCCCTATGAAGCCGAGGTGGAGTATTAACATGGCGCGCCTGGCATGGCTGCTCGTAATATTGCTGCTGACGGCCCTGAAGCCGGCCGGGGCCGCCCCCAGCCCTCCCCCCCTGTACCACCAGGTGGTGGGAGGCGAAGAAATCCACGAAGTGCGGGCCAAGGAGACCCTCAACCGCATCGCTCTGGAAAAGGGCTTGAAGTGGACGGCGCTGGCCCGGCGCAATGGCCTGAAAAAGCCTTACAAACTGAAGCCGGGCATGGAATTGCAGCTGAATACCACCCATATCATACCCGCGGAGCTGGGCGACGGCCTGCTCATCAACCTGCCGGAGCTGTGCCTGTATTATTTCGTCAACGGGGTCTATATGCGGCGCTACGCCCTGGCGGTGGGCAAACCCAGCTGGCCCACTCCCACCGGTAACTTCAAAATCAGCGAAAAGCGCCTGAACCCCACCTGGAATGTTCCGGAGTCCATCCAGGAAGAAATGGAGGAGCAGGGGATGGAAGTGGTGGAAAAGGTGCCGCCGGGGCCCAAGAATCCCCTGGGGAAGTTCTGGATGGGAACCACCGCCTCCGGGGTGGGCATCCACGCCACCAACCGGCCCTGGAGTGTGGGCTACTTTGTGTCCCACGGCTGCATCCGCATGCTGCCCGACGAGATCTCCCAGCTCTACCCCCAGATCGCGTTGGGCACGCCGGTGAAGATCATCTACCGCCCCATCAAACTGGCCCTGACCTCCCAGGGCAGGGTTTTTCTAGAAGCCAACCCCGATATCTACAGCAAGAAGATTAACGACCTGGAATACGTCAAGGAGGCGGCCCAACACTACCGGCTCACGGACCGCATCGACTGGGATAAGGTGCGGCGCATCCTCAAGGCCCGGGAAGGCATCGCCCAGGACGTCACCCAAGAGCCGCCGCGCCCGGACTCTTCCCCGCGCTCGGCCCCCGGGGACCCCGCCTCCCCCCGGGAAGTCAGGCTTTCCCCTTTACATGGCGAAGAACCCAAGTTAGAATAGTCTCGGTTCGCAACCTGATGGGCAGGCAGGGGCTGATTGCCAACCCGCCCTGCACCCCCAAATTCCCGGGGGAACTGCATTGGCAGAGATGAGTGAGGCGGCCCGGCGCCAGGCCATCCGGGAAGAAAACCGCAACTTGCGTTACCTGCGCTTTATGGTGGACCTGGGCCTCCTGGAGATCAGGTCCGGGCGCCTGACGCTGGCCCAGGCCGGGGAGATCGTCAAGCATGTCCGCCGTCAGGCCTTAACCCTGTTCCCCGGCAAGGAAACGGCCTTCGACCTCATCTACCGTCCCCGGTTCCAGCGAGCCATCACCGAAACCTATCAGCTTCATTGACAAAGGACAAACTATGACTTTGCCCCGGTATGCAGCTATTGTGGTTCTGTTGGCCTTGGGATTATCAGGGACCGTCCTGGCCCAGACCGCCAAAACCAAGTGTGGTCCGGACCACGCCCTCCTTTACAAGCGGGCCGTGGGCCTCCTGGACCAGGCCGAAAAAAAACTGACCGCCAGGTACACCGCGGAGGCCAAGTCCCTGGTGAAGGAAGCCAATTCCCTGTTCACCGTCCTGCAGAAGGAGTGCGGCCAGGAGCAGAAGGACCGGTTGTTGACCGACAAGGAGGCCCAGCAGGAGTCCATCAACCAGAAGCTGTCCGCCGATGAACGCTCCGCCGCCGACCGCCTGATGAAATCCGCGGAAGACAAAGAAAAAAAGGCCCAGCAGCTGGAGGCTTCCCAGCCGGAGGTGTCCGTGAAATATCAGCGGGAAGCCAAGGAAGAATACGAGCAGGCCCACAAGCGCTACATCAAAGCGGGAATTTACGCCCTGCGCAACCAGCAGATGCTTTTCAGTTTTCTGGGGAGATAACTTCTTCCCCAGTCCGGGAGAAGCCGCCGTGGATCTGAGCGTAACGGCCGCCGTGGTGGGCCCCCTGGCGGTGACCAGCTACCTGGTGGCCTGCCCCGAAACCGGAGAGGCCCTCCTCATCGATCCCGGCGGCCCGGCCCCTTCTCTATCGGCCCGCCTCCAGCAGGAGGGCTGGCGCCTCCGGTGGATCGTCAATACCCACGGCCATGCGGACCACATCGCAGGCAACGACCAGTGGGCCGCCCGCACCGGGGCCCGCATCGTCATCCACCATCTGGACTGGGAGTTCTTTCGGCGCCCGGAGATGCAGGCCGCGGCCCGGGCCGATGGCTTTCCCCCCCTGAGCCGCGCCGACGTATTGGTCAACGACGGCCAGCGGTTGCCCCTGGGCCGCCGGGAGGCCGTGGTGCTCCACACCCCCGGCCACACCCCCGGGGGCATCTGCCTCTACTTCCCGGGCCATCTCTTCACCGGGGACACCCTGTTCGTGGGGGCCGCGGGGCGCACCGACCTGCCGGGAGGATCCCTGGAGACCCTCATCTCCTCCCTGGAGGCCAAGATCATGCCCCTGCCGGATGAGACCCGCATCTGGCCCGGCCACGATTACGGTGACACCCCCTCTTCCACTCTGGGCGAGGAGAAGATCCACAATCCCTATCTGACCGATTTCTTTTGACCGCGCCCTCCTCCGACCAGCACCCGCCAGTACCGGAACGACCCGTGGCTAACGCATATTTGCTATTGCGCAGGTGGGATTTTGTACATACTAATATATAGTGAGGACTGATAATTCATTTCGAAACTAAGGTTGATTATGCGTAAACCCCCGGAAGGCCTCTTTGCCCGCCTGTTGGACGGCCTCACCGACACCTATACCCTGGTGCTGGACC
>DASWLF010000537.1:0-2310 GCA_036396255.1 Desulfobaccales bacterium | reverse complement strand
CCGGAAGAGAACATGGGGGACATCATCGGCGACCTCAACGGCCGCCGGGGCCGGGTCCTGGGGGTGGAGGCCCAGGGCCGGCAGCAGATCATCACCGCCCATGTGCCCATGGTGGAGGTCCTGCTCTACGCCCCGGATCTGGTTTCCAAGACCGGGGGCCGGGGCACCTATGAGATGGAATTCGCCCACTACGAGGAAGTGCCGCCCCACCTGGCGGAAAAAATCGTCGCCGAAGCCCGGGCCGCCCGAGAAAGGGAATGAGGCAGAATGAGAGTTGAGGGAGGGGGCTAAGGGCCGACGGCCACTTACAATCCCTCCCTCAAACTCCCTCCCCCAACCCCATAATTGAGATTTTTAAATCTTTCTTTGCGACTTTGCGTCTTGGCGAGACATGGAAGAATATTCTCCCAAAACTGGTGACCGCGGGAAGGTAGTGGCCGTTTCGGTGAGCGACCGCAAAGGGGTGGTGAAGCATAACGTCCCGGAAGCGGTCCTCCAGGTGGACCACGGCCTGGCGGGCGACGCCCACGCCGAAGGCGGCCACCGCCAGGTGAGCCTGCTGGCTCGGGAGTCCATCGACAAGATGGTGGCCCTGGGAGTGGCGGTCAAGCCCGGGGATTTCGCCGAAAACCTCACCGTCCAGGGAATGGCGGTGATGCACCTGCCGGTGGGGGCCCGGCTTAAGGTGGGGGCAGGGGCGATTCTCGAAATCACCCAGATCGGCAAGGCCTGCCATAAGGGCTGCGCCATCCGGGAGCAGGTGGGGGACTGCGTCATGCCCCGGGAGGGGGTCTTCGCCCGGGTAATTAAGGG
Organism: Desulfobaccales bacterium; assembly: GCA_036396255.1. GTDB lineage: Bacteria > Desulfobacterota > Desulfobaccia > Desulfobaccales > 0-14-0-80-60-11 > DASWLF01. The sequence goes on along the minus strand of DASWLF010000537.1, from coordinate 1,497 downwards.
CGGGGTGGTTAAACCGGGGGACGTGATCGAGGTGACCGATGTTCCGGGTGGGCATACTGACGGTTAGCGACAAGGGGCACGCCGGCGAACGGGCGGACAGCGCCGGGCCTGAACTGGGCCGCCTGCTGGACCCCCGCTGCTTCGAAGTGGCCGCCTACCAGGTGGTCCCCGATGAGCAGGAGGCCATCGTGGCCCAGTTGGTGGCGTGGTGCGATGAGGCGCGCCTGGACCTCATCCTTACCACCGGGGGCACGGGGCTGAGTCCTCGGGACGTGACGCCGGAGGCGACCCTGGCGGTGGCGGAGCGCCTGGTTCCCGGCATCCCGGAAGCCATGCGGGCCGCGGGCCTGGCCCACACCCCCCACGCCATGCTCTCCCGGGGGGTGGCGGCCATCCGGGGCGCCACCCTCATCCTCAACCTGCCGGGGAGCCCCAGGGGCGCCCGGGAAAACCTGGAGGCCGTGGCCAAGGCATTGCCCCACGCCCTGGAAAAGCTCAAGGGCAGCCCCTCCGAGTGCGGCGCCCCTTAAAGACGGTTTTCGGTTTTCAGTTTTCGGTTTTCGGTAAAAAACAAGATCGGCAAGATAACTTAAGGCCAGGGCTTCGCCCCCGGCCTTAAGTTTTTGGGGGGAGGGCCAGGGATTTCTTAGGGGTAAAAGGCGAAAAGGCGAAAGGGCGAAAAGGATAAAAGAAATGCAATTTTCATCATTTTTCGCCTTTTTTCCTTTTCCCCTTTTCGCCCTATAACAGGCTTCCTGGCTTCCTCTCTCAAACCCATTTTCGGCTCACGGCACCTCGGGGGTCTCCTCCAGGCCGCCGGGCTGCTCCGGGGTGGGGATGACGCAGGAGGTGCGAATCCGCTCCCGGATGGCCTCCATGGCCTGGTAGTTCTTAGCTTTCCGCTCCTTTAAATCCATGGCCTGTTGCAGCGCCTGGCTCACTTCCGGGGCCGTTAGGGGATTGGCCTCCCCCTGCTCCAGGGCCTGTAAGATCTGGCCCCCCAGGCGCCGCATGGCATTTCTGAGCTTTTGCTGCTGCCAGCAGGCCAGGGTGTAGCGGCCCAGGATCTTGGCCCGGCGGCCGGTGTTGGCGGTGAAAGTCCAGGTGTTGCACCAGGTGGATTTCAGGCCCTGAACTGCTTTATCTTTGAGATCCGCACTCATAAGCTCCTCCCGGGGGCTGGGGACCGGCATGAAGCTACCCGGCGCCGCAGCCGCTTGGTAATAGTTAATATAGGACTCGAAAGGCGGTGGTGCAATACGGGGCAGGAAATTCAGGGTGTGGGGCAGGTTCGAGTTAAGGCAGCTCCCCTAGCGCCCCGGGGCCGGTGAGGGCTCCCGGTCCGGAGTTGGGGGCCCCGGAGGACAATTTCCCGGGCTCACCGGAAAGAGGCAGGGAATCTGCCGTTACCCTCCCTCTTCATTATCCGCCAATTTTTCCAGCACCGTTTTAATGATGCCCGATAAGTGGCTGCCGGCCCAAAAGAGGCGGTGGCAG
>DASWLF010000536.1:0-5178 GCA_036396255.1 Desulfobaccales bacterium | reverse complement strand
AGAGGAGTAACCCTAGCTCTCGGGACGGGGAGACCGGCGGCGTCTCACCCGCCGGCGGGCTCGGTGTATCCTTTCTGGATGGCGTATTTTACCAGGTCCGCGGTCTTCTTGAGGTTCAGCTTCCTCATGATGTTGGCTCGATGGTGCTGCACCGTCCGGCTGCTGATAAATAACAGCCCGCCGATCTCCTTGCTCGATTTCCCTTCGGCAATGAGCTTGATAACCTCCCTTTCCCGGACAGTGAGGAGCTCTCCGGAGAGCCAGAGCTTCCCCGCCGGTTGGGTCTGTTCCATAAAGAGGTCCGCCAGCTGGGGGGAGAGCAGGGGCGATATGTAGGTCCCTCCCTGGCGCAGGGTGTCGATGGCGGCAAGCAGTTCGCTGTCGGCGTCTTCTTTGAGCAGATAGCCTTCCGCCCCGGCGGTAAAGGCGTGGTAGAGGTATTCCCGGTCCTTGTGCATCGTCAATATCAGGACCTTGACCTTGGGATTGATTATCTTGATCTCCCGGGTGGCCTCCAAGCCCCGCAGGTTCGGCATGGAGATGTCGAGAATCACCAGGTCGGGGGCCGTCTTTTTCAAGAGCTCCAGAAGCTCGAAGCCGTCGCTGGCCTCTCCCACCACCTCCACCGCGTCCATTCCCTGGATGATCCTCCTGACGCCCCGACGAAACATCACATGGTCGTCGGCCAACAGAATGCTCAGCGGTCTCCCCATCAGGTGCCTCCATGCGTGCGTGTGCGCCGGCGTGCTGCGAAGAACAGCTTAATCCATGGTTACGATTTTTTTAATTGATTCCCGGGGATATTGCAAGTGATTCTGGTGCCGGCCCCCGGTCGGCTCCAGATCTCCACGAACCCACCCAGCATCCGGGCCCGCTCGTGCAAAGCGGCCAATCCCAACCCCCGGCGGGTGGCGTCCCGGGCCATAACCTCGGCCACGTTGAACCCCTTGCCGTTGTCCTCCAAGGTCAGGGAGATCATGCCATTACTCTCCCGGACCAGGAAGGATATGGCGCTGGCTTCCGCGTGCTTGGAGATGTTGGTGAGGCACTCCTGAAAGATCCGGTAGAGGATGATCTGGGCCTCCGAGGGGAACAGGTCGTCCAGCTCCTCCACCTCAATGGCATAGGTGACCTGATAGTGTTTGCTCACCCCATCCACCAGGTATCTCAAGGCGGACATCAATCCCAGGTCTTCCAGGATCGTCGGGCTCAGATCCCGGGAAAGGCGGCGGACGTTATCGATGACCCCGTCCAGGTACCCCAGCAAACTGGCGCAATCTTCCTTCAGTTCCCCTTGATCCTCCTTGAGCGTCCTTTGGATGGCCCTGATCTGCATCTTCGAAACCGTCAGGCTCTGCCCCAGCTCGTCGTGCAGCTCCATGGAAATCCTTTTGCGCTCCCGCTCCTGGGCGGTCAGCAGCTGGGAAGTCAGGAAACGAAGGCGCTGCTCCGATTCCCGCAAGGCCTCCTCGGACCGTTTGCTGCGGGTAATGTCAAAGAAAACCCCGCTGACGTATTCCACCCTCCCCGGCGGATTGCAGATTATCTGGCCCCGATCCTGGACCCACACAACCTGACCGTCTTTCCTCCTTATCCGGTATTCCCGCAGGAAGGAGAGGGTGGTCTGCAGGCCCTCCCGGAAGGCCTCCTTGAAGTCTTCCCGGTCCTCCGGCACCACCAGGTCGGACCATTTCAGGCGCCGGGAGTCAAACTCTTCCCGGGGATAGCCGGTGATGTCAACTACTTTGTCGTCGATGAAATCCACCGTGCAGTCGAAGTAGCCCCGGTAAACCACGGCGGGAATGCTTTTTACCAGCAGCCGGTAGCGCTGTTCGCTCTCCCGCAAGGCAGCCTCCGCCTGGCGGCGCTCCCGGCGCTCCGCGGCCTCCCGCAAGGCCCGTTCCACTGAGGGCCCCAGCCGGGCCAGCCGGTCTTTCAGAATGTAATCCGTGGCCCCCTGCTTCAGGCTGTCAATGGCCACCTCTTCGCCCATGGCCCCGGAGACGAAGAGGAAAGGCGTCCCCGGGCACTTTTCCTGGGCCAGGGCCAGGGCGGAGAGGCCGTCGAAATCCGGCAGGTGATAGTCCGACAGGATCAGGTCGGGCCGGTAGTCCTCCAGCGCCTGGACGAACCCCGCCCGGTCGTCTACCCGCCTCAGGGTGAATGTGATCCCGGTCCGACGGATTTCATAGGCCATCAATTCAGCGTCGGTGGCCAGGTCCTCCAGAACCAAGATACGTAATACCCGGTCCATTGATGATTTCCCCCAAATCGGGGCCGCGGCGCCAGCTCCGCCTCGTTAAGGAATTTCGTCGCTTAAAATTATTATTATATCGTTAATCTTTGCCAATCCTTAATCTTCCTGGCGGGGCAGAGCAAAATAAAACGTGGCGCCCTCCCCCACTTTGCCGGTGCCCCAGACCCGGCCGCCGTGCCGCTGGATGACCCGCTGGACAATGGCCAGACCTACTCCCGAACCCTCGAATTCGGCGCCCCGGTGCAGCCTTTGAAACACCCCGAAGAGTTTCCCCCCATGCTTGTCATCAAAACCGACCCCATTGTCCTTGACATAATATATGGTTTCCTCCGCCGCCGTCCAGCCGCCCACTTCGATGACGGCGGTTTCTCTGGATCGGGTGAATTTGACCGCGTTGCCCAGCAGGTTAATGAGGACTTGCTTGAGCAGGGCCGGATCGCCATAGGCCGGGGGCATCCCCTGGTTAACGGTCAGCTGGCAGGCCCTTTCCGTCGGGTCGGGCTTGAGGTCGTTGAACACCCCCAAGGCCAGGTGGGCCAGGTTGACCACTCCTTTCCGCAACTCCTTCCGGCCCAGCCGGGAGAAGGTGAGCAGGTCGTCGATGAGCTCGTCCATGAGCCGGGTGTTGACCCGGATAACGTTGAGGAGTCGCTGGCCCTCGGTGTCAAGCTGGTGGGCGCGCTCTTCCAGCAGCATGCGGCTGAACCCCCCGATGGCCCGCAGGGGAGCCCGCAGGTCGTGGGACACGGAGTAGGAGAAGGCCTCCAACTCCTGGTTGGCCGCTTCCAGCTGGACGGTGCGCTCGCTCACTTCGGCGATGCGCTGCCGCAGTTCCTCGTTCAGCTTGCGGATCTTTGCTTCCCGCAGCTTTTCCTCGGTGACGTCATGAAAGGTCGCCACGGCCGCGATGATCTGCCCTTCCCGGTCCCGGATGGGCGCGGTGGAGGCCCGCATGGTGCCCCGGGTGCCGTCGCCCCGGAGAAAATCCAGGTCCTGATCGATAACCACTTCTCCGTAAAGGACGGATCGCGCCAGGGGATACTCCTCCGGCAGATAAGGCCGCCCGTCGTCATGGAAGATCTGAAAATATGAAAGTTCTTCGATGCTGGTAAATTGCTTCACCGGTTGGCGGAAGATTTGCTCCACCTGCCGGTTGGCCAGGATCAGCCTCCCCGAGGGCGCCGCCACGATGGCCAGGCCCGCGGGCATCTGCTGCAACACCGCCTCCAGCCGGGCCCGCTCGGTTTCCAGTTCCTGGATCAACTGCTCCCGCTCCTCCGTTATCCGGTGGTTGAGAAGGGCGATGGCAGCCAGCTCCCCGAACCCCGCCGCCAGGCGGGCGTCGTTTTCGGAAAACCCCCCCGCCTTGTTGGCCAGCCCCAGGAGCCCCAGGGTCTGGCCGCCGATGACCAGGGGGGCGAACAGCACGTTGTCCAGGGTCACATGACCCGGGGGCAGAAACCGGGTCCATTGCCCCTGGTTGGCAAAGTCGTTGTCGTACACCACCCTGCCGGTCAGGTAGGCCTGTTCCCTGAGTCCCCGGATGGGCATGGGCAGGCCGGGGTCCACGGTGCAGGGGCGCCCCCCCGCCTCCAGGAACAGCACTTCGTTCTCGGTGCCGTCCCGGCTCAAAAGGGCCACGTAGCCGGAGAAGGCGCCGATCAAATCCTTGCAGGAATCAAAGATGACCCGGGCAATCCCGAGGAAGTCGGAGGACTCCAAAACGGCCCGGGCCGCCCGGAGCAGCGCCGCGATCTCCGCCTGCCGCTTCTGGGAGATTTCCAGGGCCTGCCGCAGGGCCTCATCGACTGCTTTGCGCGCCGTGATATCGCTCAACATCCCCATGCTGCCGATGATCTTGCCCCGGGGGTCCCGCAGGGGAGCGGCGGAGAGACTGACATCCATGAGGCTGCCGTCTTTCTTCCGGCGGCGCACTTCCAGGTCGGTAAAAGATTCGCCCTCCAGGAGGCGAGCCAGCATAGCCGCAAATTTTTCTCTTTCTTCTCCTGCTTCAGGAATGGTAGGCAGCAGCCGCCCCAGGACCTCGGCCTGGCGCCAGCCAAAGAGGCGTTCGGCCGCGGGATTCCAGAGCCTCACCTGTCCTTGGGGATCAAGGGAGATGATGGCCTGGGGGGAAGCCTGAATCATGGCCTGCAGCACTTCTAGAACCGCTTCCCGGCTTTCCCGGGTATGCCGGGGCCCGGCGCCTTTACCCCGGCGCCCCTCGTGGGCCCGGGCCTGCTCTCCGGTCCGCTCCTGGGGGGATTTACCTTCGGTCATGCCTTTTATCCCTCGGATAGTTGGGGGTTATGCCCTGAGCCGGTAAAAGCAACAGACCCCCGGTGGTTGCGGCAGTTGTCGCTCAACCTCGGACTCTAGAAGCTATTTCAAAACCTATTTTCCCTGTCATCCTGAACGAACCATCATGACCTAAAGGTCACAACGAAACATGGAAATACTTTTCCCAATAAGTGCCTTATTGTAGGGGCGCACCCGCGTGTGCGCCCTCAGGGCGGACACATGGGTCCGCCCCTACAAATGGCTGAGAGTAAGTTAGGTATTTTCATATAAAAGTGAAGGATCTCAACTCGTTAAAAATACGAGATTCTTCGCTTTGCTCAGAATGACATTTCATGGCACAGCTGAAGTTTTGAAATAGCTTCCAGAGTCAACCTTTTTGGGCATTAATAATCATTAATAACGTTAGATGGTAATACCTATCAAAAATTTTGTAAAGGCTAAGGTGCTGGGCGACGATAAACCATTGTGATATAAGGTACTTGGTTGTGCAAAGGCACACAGGCGCCTGATGCCAACTGATTGAGCTCTGCTGCCGGCCAGGCTGGCACCGCCGGAGAAAGGCAAACCGAGAAAAACCCCGGGTGCCTTTTGTCCCCCGGCTCTCTCTTAATACCGAGTTG
>DASWLF010000535.1:0-1687 GCA_036396255.1 Desulfobaccales bacterium | reverse complement strand
ACCCCCCTTTAGGAAAGGGGGGTAAAAAACCTGCTTTTCCGATGTTATCTTAATTATGAAACAGACCACTATTTGTCGTTCTGAGCGCAGGGAAAAATCTAATATTTCTTGTCAGTTAAGACCATTGCCGCGGTTCGGGATGACCATGGCCGTTTTTTCAACCTCCTGGCAATTTTTGGCTTTTAATAATTGGCCTACCCCAGCATAAATAATCCAGAGGTAGTTATTCCATGATGACCGAGTTATCCCAGATCATCTCCCAGATCGAGCCGGTGGACCCGGTCTGGCTGGGCCGGGCCCAGGAGCGCCTGGATTCCCTCACCAAACCCCCCGGCAGTCTGGGCCGGCTGGAAGAGTTGGCGGCCCGTTACGTGGGCATCCGCCGGGAGCTGCTGCCTCCCCTGGAAATCAAGCAAGTGGTGGTCTTTGCCGCGGACCACGGGGTGGTGGCCGAAGGGGTGAGCGCTTACCCCCAGGAGGTCACCTTCCAGATGGTCTATAACTTTCTGGAGGGCGGCGCCGGGATCAACGCCCTGGCCCGCCATGCCCGGGCCCGGGTGGAGGTGGTGGATATCGGGGTTAACCATGATTTCGGGGAAGTCCCGGAGCTGATTTCCCGCAAGGTGGCTTACGGCTCCCGCAACCTGGCCCAGGAACCGGCCATGACCCGGGATGAGACCCTGGAGGCCCTGCTCATCGGGGTGGAGCGGGCCGAAGCCGCCACCGCCCAAGGGGTTGACGCCCTGGCCGCCGGCGACATGGGCATCGGCAACACCACCGCGGCCGCGGCCCTGGCCGCGGTCTTCACCGGCCGGCCGGTCGGCGCCGTCACCGGTCGGGGCACCGGCATCGCCGACAAGGTCTGGAGACACAAGGTGGCGGTCATCAACCGGGCTCTCTCCCTGCACCGGCCGGACCCCCACGACCCGCTGGGGGTCCTGGCCGCGGTGGGCGGCCTGGAGATCGCCGGCATCGCCGGGCTCATCCTGGGGGTCGCCGCGGCCCGGCGCCCTCTGCTGCTGGACGGTTTCATCGCCACCGCCGGGGCCCTGGTGGCCGCGGCCCTGGTTCCGGCGGTCACCGACTACCTCATCGCCGCCCACCGCTCGGTGGAGCCGGGACATCAAACCATGCTGGATTTCCTGGGCCTGAAGCCCTTGCTGAATTTCCAGATGCGCCTGGGCGAAGGCACCGGCGCCGCCCTGGGCCTGTCGCTGCTGGAGGCCGGGGTCCGGATCTACCGGGAAATGGCCACCTTCCAGGAGGCCGGGGTGGCGGAAAAGGGGGAATAAGCTGAGGATTTTTCAGGGAGGATTGTAAGTGGGCCGTCGGCCTCGACTGCCACGACCAAAAACTTTTGACCCAAAACCCAAAACCCAAAACCCAAAACAGAAAACAGAAAACAGAAAACAGAAAACAGTATTTTATGAACTGCACCCTGCCCCTGGCCCTCACTTTTCTCACCAAGTTTCCCTGGTTCCGGGCCGCCCCGGCCGAGGCCGGCGCCCTGGCCCGGTCCATGTTCTGGTTCCCCTGGGTGGGGGCCTTGCTGGGGGTGGTCTTCTGGGGGGCCTGGGCCGGGTTGCCGCGCTTCTTGCCGGACCCCGCGGCCGCCGGGGTTCTCTTGTGTTTGACGGTCTGGCTCACGGGCGGCCTGCACCGGGACGGCCTGGCGGACACCGTGGAC
>DASWLF010000534.1:0-2505 GCA_036396255.1 Desulfobaccales bacterium | reverse complement strand
TGCAATTGGTTTACCGGGGGGATCAGGTGCAGAAGATAGAAGAAAATGACCGGGGCTGGGTCCGGGTCCTGGTGGCCCGCAGCCGGACCCTGGGCTGGCTGCCGGGCGCCGCGGTTTCGGAGCAACTCGAAGCAGCCGCCGGGAAGGCGGAGGGGCCTTATTATTACGTGGCGGTGAGGACCGTAAAGCTCCGCCAGCAACCGGCCCTGGAAGCCGAAGTAGTCAAAACCCTGCGCCTCAACGACCAGTTGCAGAAAGTGGAGGTAAACCCCACGGGCTGGGTCAAAGTGCGGCAACCAGCCAGCGGCGCGGTTGGCTGGGTAATGGGCCGCTACCTGGAAACCCTGCCGGTGCGCTGGGCCCCCCGGTTGAAGCAGCCGGCGGCCCCCAAGCCGGGGGAAGAAAGGGAAGGGTTGCCGGAGCCCGAGGCTATGTGATTTCGGGACCCGGCGGGGCCGGACCGCTGCAGACCGGCCCCAAAGTCTCCAGGACCAGGGCTTCGCTGGCCGAGTAGGGGTCGGTGCGCCGCGCCATCATCTCTTGCAGAATCTTGGGAAGGCGGCCGTCTCTCTCTAATTGCTGCAGCAGATGGCGGAACAATCCCTCCTTCAAGAGTTCCAGGAATTCCTGCCGCATCCGGCCCTGGCGCGCCCGCTTGAGGGCGGCGCCCCCGTCCCGGGTGAGAAACTCCCGGTGTTCCTTAACCCCGGCCATCAATTCCTCGATCCCCTGATTGTCCTTGGCCTGGGTGAGGATGACCGGGGGCCTCCAGGCCTGGTCCTTGCGGCGGGTCTGCAACTCCAGCATCTGCAGCAGGTCCTGGTGGGTGCGGGCCGCCCCTTCCCGGTCCGCCTTGTTGACCACCAGGAGGTCCGCCACCTCCAGAATGCCGGCCTTGATGGCCTGGATGTCGTCCCCCAGGCCCGGCACCGTCACCACCAAGGTGGTGTCCGCGGTGGCGGCGATCTCCACCTCATCCTGGCCCACCCCCACGGTCTCCACCAGGACATAGTCCTTGCCCATGGCGTCCAGCACCGTGATCACCGCCCGGGCCGAGGCGGTGAGGCCGCCGAAATGCCCCCGGGTGGCCAGGGACCGGATAAACACCCCTTCGTCCAGGGCGTGGCGCTGCATGCGGATGCGGTCCCCCAGGATGGCCCCGCCGGAAAAGGGGCTGGTGGGGTCCACCGCCACTACCCCCACGGATTTGCCCTCCTGGCGCAGATACTGGATCAAGCGGTCGGTGAGGGTGCTTTTCCCCACCCCGGGAGACCCGGTGATGCCGACGATATGGGCCCTGCCGCTGTGGGGGTAAAGGTGTTTCAACACCTCCCGGGCCCGGGGCACGCCGTCGTCCAGATCCCGCATCAGGCGGGCCGCGGCCCGCACCTCCCCCTTGAGGATGCGGTCCACCACCTCGTTGCTGCGATCCATTATGCCTCCAAAGTGCCCGAAAACTCGCGGCGCCGGAAACCGGTCCCCGGCCCCCGGGGCCAGGGACTCCGGCCCCGGCTGAACCAGCCCGCAATTTTGCAAGTTGTCGGAGACGGGCCAATTTTTCAGAGCAATCCTGGGACAGCCCTCAGCCCGTCAATTATTTATAATTTAGGGGCCCCGGAATGGCAAAGGAAAACCATGGCCGCGCCGGTCGGTTAATCTTTTAGTTTGCCGGCTTCCCCATTTCTTCATTAAGGGCCGCGGCCGGCTCCGGCCTTTTTTCCTCATTTTATCCCCAAAAACCTGTTGCTATTATTTGCCCCGGCTTAAGCCCTTGGGTTAAAATGCCTGAAGGAGCGGGCCTGACTTATGCGCACCCATCTCCAGCGACTCCAGCACCTTTTCTCCCATGAGGATCGGCTGCTGATTCTCATTGACCCGGACCCCGACGCCATCGCCAGCGCCCTGGCCTTGAAGCGCCTCTTGTGGCGGCGGCTCACCACCTGCGTCATTGCCCCCATCCGCCCCATTACCCGGTCCCAGAACAAACGCCTGGTGCAAGTCCTGGGGATTTCCCTAACGCCCCTTAATGAGCTCAACCCCCATGACTTTAACCGCAAGGCCCTGGTGGACGGCCAGCCGGCCCATAATGAGCTGTTCGGCGGCCATCGCTACGATGTGATCATCGATCACCACCCGCGTCATCCTGAATCCAGGGCGCGGCTCGTAGACATCCGGCCCCAATACGGCGCCACCGCCACCATCCTGACCGAGTACCTGCGGGAGGCCCGCATCAAGCCCTCCCTGAAGCTGGCCACCGCCCTGTACTACGGCATCAAGACCGACACCTCCAATTTTGAGCGGCTGGCCACCGAGGCCGACGTGCGGGCCTTTCATTATCTCTACGGTTTCACCCGCCGGCCCCTGGTGCGGCGGCTGGATTTCGCCGAATTCAGCCTGCCGGTGCTGGGGTACCTGCGGCTGGCCCTGAACCGCTACCGCATCCGCCACAACCGGCTTTATACCTTCCTGGGCCCGATGGTCGCCCCGGATATCCTGGTGATTCTG